>JAHWLA010000019.1 GCA_019347595.1 Actinomycetota bacterium | reverse complement strand
GCACGCTGAGCCAGGAGCTGGGCCGCTCCCCCACCATCCAGGAGCTGGCCGCCGAGGCCGAGGTGTCGGAGGAAGAGGTGCTGGAGGCCCTGGAAGCGGGCCAGGCCTACCGCTTCGCCTCCCTCGACGCGCCCAGCCCCGGCGACGACGACGGCGAGACGCTGGGCGCCCACATGGGCGCCGACGACCCGCTCATGATCGACGCCGAACACCGCGCCGCGCTGTCGCCGTTGATAAGCAAGCTGCCGCCGCGGGAGCAGAAGATCCTGCACCTGCGCTTCTTCGAGGGGCTGACGCAGTCGGAGATCGCGTCGCGGCTGGGCATCAGCCAGATGCACGTGTCGCGCCTGCTGGCCCGCAGCCTGGCCCAGCTCCGCGCCGCCGCCTCCGACGACGAGTGACCGCCCCGCCCCGTTCTCGTTGCGGAACTGCGCACGGGAGCGCGCACTTCCGCAACGAGAACGGGGGGTTTCCGCTGTGAACATCCTCCTGCTGGTCAACACCTCCGCCTCGGCGGTGACGGCGCGGGCCCGGGTGGTCATCCAGAAGGCCTTGTCGGCCGACCACGACGTCACCATGGCCGAGACCTCGCGCCGGGGGCACGCCACCCGCCTGGCCCAGGGCGCGGCGGCCGACGGCCTCGACGCCGTGGTGGTGCTCGGCGGCGACGGCACCCTGAACGAGGCGGCCAACGGGCTGGCCGGCAGCAGCACCGCCCTCGGCGTCCTGCCCGGGGGGTCGACCAACGTGTTCGCCCGCACCATCGGCATGACCAACGACGCCGTGGAGGCCACCGGCGAACTGCTGGCCGCCATGGCGGCGGGGTCGCGTCGGCGCATCGGGCTCGGCTCGCTCAACGGCCGCTACTTCCTGTTCCACGTCGGCCTCGGCTTCGACGCCGCCGTGGTGGAGCAGGTGGAGAAGCGGGGCTCGCTCAAGCGCTATGCGGGCCACCCGTTGTTCGTCTATGCCGCCTTCGCCACCTGGTTCCGGCACTACGACAAGTCGCGCCCCCGATTCACGATCGACGGCGTCGACAGCTACTTCGCCATCGTCCAGAACACCGACCCGTACACCTACCTCGGCAACCTGCCCATCAAGACCTCGCCCGCCGCCGGGCTCGACAGCGCGCTGTCGCTGGTCGCCTTCCGCAACCTCCGGATCTCGACGGTGATCACGGCCGCGGGCTCGGCGATGCGCTCGTGCCGCCACCTGCGCCGGTCGCGCCACGTGGTGCTGCGCGACGGCCTCACGGCGTTGACCGCGACAGGGAACGGCCCGTTCCCCTACCAAGTCGACGGCGACTTCCTGGGCGAGGTGGAGACCGTGGAACTGCGCCACCACTCCGACTGCCTCGACCTCTACGTCCCCTGACGCCAGGGGGCCAGCACGTCGAGGGCCACGTCGGGCACGTTGGTGATCACGGCGTCGACGCCCATGTCGGCCATGGCCCGCAGGCGGTCGGGCTCGTCGACCGTCCAGGTGACGACAGCCAGCCGGGCGTCGTGGGCCGCATCGACGACCGCCGCCGACACGCCGTGGTGGTGCGGGTGCAGGGCGGCGTGCCCGCGATCGGCGGCTGTCTCGACCGCTGCCAGTTGGTCATAGCCCGCCAGCGTGAGCCAGCCGGTGGGAAGGGCGGGCTCGGCGGCCCGCACGGCGTCGATGGTGGCCAGGGTGAAGGCGGAGACGCTGATGTGTCCCGTCTGCGCGGCGGCCGGGCGGTCGCCGGCCAGGCGGGCGACGTCGACCGCGATCGCCTCGGTGGGGTCCCAGCCCGGCTCGTGGGGCAGGTTCTTGATCTCGATGTTGACCGAGATGCCATGGCAGGCATCCAGCGCGGCGTCGAGCAGCGGCAGCCAGTCGGGCAAGTCGGCCACAACCGTGTTTGCGACAACCCGGCCGTCGGGCAGCGTGGGGTCGTGGCGGACGACCAGCGCCCCGTCGGCGCTGCGTCGCACGTCGAGCTCCACCCCGTCGGCGCCCACCCGGACGGCGGCGGCGAAGGCATCGACCGTGTTCTCGGGAAAGGCCCGGGACGCCCCCCGATGCGCTATGACGGAAATCACACTTTTGGAACCCCAAAAAATCGTTGCAGACTGCTTGCAATTGCACGCAGCCCGCCTTACGCTACCTGTACCGAACGTTCCCCGAGGTGTTCACAGAGCGGCGGGCTTTGTGAACGGAATCACAACCCCCCCGACCAAGACCGCCGAGGAGGCGATGTGGCGCTCACGTGGAGCCGCTCAATCGACTGGGACGCCGAGGACTGGCGCGACCGCGCAGCCTGCCGCGACACCGACCCCGACCTGTTCTTCCCCGTAGGCACCACCGGGCCCGCCCTCGAGCAGATCGATGCAGCCAAGTCGGTGTGCCGGAGCTGCGACGCCCAGGCGTCGTGCCTGGAGTTCGCCCTGGCCACCAACCAGGAGTCGGGCGTGTGGGGCGGCACCTCCGAGGAGGAGCGCCGCAAGCTGCGCAAGCAGTGGGTGCAGCGCCAGCGGCGAGCCGTCTCCTAGCTCCTCCGGCCCTCGCCGGGTGATCGTCCGAACGGCCCCGTCGGGGCCGTTCGTCGCGTCCGGGCTCAGGCCCGCTCGTCGACGGAGATACGCAGGTCGACGACGGTCCCCCCGTCGGTGCGCATGTCGATCTGCCCGCCGAGTTGGCCGGTGACGAGGTCGCGCACGATGGACAGCCCCAAGCTCTTGGTGTCGTCGATGGCGAAGTCGGAGGGCAGCCCGGCGCCGTTGTCGGCCACCCGGACGTGCAACTCGGCGCCGTCGTTGCGGAGCGTCACCTCGATGGTGCGGTCGTCGGTGCCCGTGTAGTCCTCGGGGAAGGCGTGCTCGACCGCGTTCTGGAGCAGTTCGGTGAGGACGACCGCCAGGGGCGTGGCCAATTCGGCGGGCAGTTCGCCCGCGTCGCCCTCCACGAAGAACCCCACCGGCCGGTCCGGCGACAGCACGCCCTCGCGGGCCATGCGCACCAGCGGGTCGATGATCTCGTTGAAGTCGACCTGGTCGCCCGCCTCGCGGGAGAGGATCTCGTGGACGAGGGCGATGGAGCGGATGCGGCGCTCGGCCTCCTGGAGGGCGACCTTGCCCTCGCCGGGCGACAGGCGACGGCCCTGGAGGCGCAGCAGGGAGGAGATCGTCTGCAGGTTGTTCTTGACCCGGTGGTGGACCTCGCGGATGGTGGCGTCCTTGGAGATGAGGAGGCGGTCGCGGCGGCGCAGGTCGGTGACGTCGCGGAGCAGCACCAGGGCGCCCGACACCTCGCCCTCGTCGAGCAGGGGGATGCAGCTCAGCGAGACGATGACGTCGGGCCGGCGCTCGATCTCCTCGGTGATGGGCACGGCGTCGAAGAAGGCGCGCTGGACGGCGGTCTCCTCCACCCCGAGCTCGTCGAGGCGCATGCCGACGGTGTTGGAGTAGACGCCCATGCGGTGCATGGCGTTGACCGCGTTGGGCGAGGCGTACTCCACCCGGCCGCCGGAGTCGAGCAGCAGCACGCCGTCGCCGACGCGGGGCGACTCCGACGTGTGCACGTCCTCGACGGCGAAGGGGAACTCGCCGCGGACGACCATGCGGGCGAAGCGCTCGAACGTCTCGACATAGACGCGCTCGAGCTCACCGGGGCGGCGGCCCACCGTCTGGGGCGCCTCCCGCGTGAGGACGGCGACGACCCGGCCCTGGTGGCGGACGGGGATGCACTGCACGCGGGCGTGCTCGCCTCGCCCGTTGAGCACCAGCTCGCCCTCGACGATCTCCTGGCCGCGCCACGAGCGGGCCACCCACGGGCGGTCGTCCTCGCTCATGACGGTGCCGACAAGGTCCTCGCGGTGGAGGGTCTGGCCGGTGGTGGGGCGCATCTGGCCGAAGACGAGGAAGCCTTCGCCCGTCTTGACGGGGACGAAGAGGAGGAGGTCGGCGAAGCAGAGGTCGGCCAACATGCCCCACGAGCCCATGAGGCGCTGGAGGTGGCCGAGGGCGGCGCTGTCGAGCGACGTCTGCTGGGCCAGTTCGGCCGGGGTGCTCACAGGGCGACGTCCGTGGGGCGGCGGCGGTCGTAGGCGCGGAGGGAGTCGTAGCCGGCGGCGGTGAGGAGGGTGCGGAGGTCGGCGCTGCGGTGGGCGACGGTGGGGGCGTCGTGGGCGTCGGAGGCAGTGGTGACGGGGATGCCGTGCTCCTTGAAGCGGGCGAGGAGGGGTGGGGCCGGGTAAGCCTCGCCGACGGGCTTGCGAAAGCCTGCCGACGACACCTCGGCGGCCATGCCCGTGCGGGCGGCAGCCTCGGCCATGCGGTCGTAGAACTCGTCCGGTGTGCGGGGCAGACGCCCGGTGACCTTGCACAGGTCGGGGTGGGCGAGGACGTCGCAGACCCGGCTGTCGGCCAGCTCCTCGAGGGCCTCGGTGTACCGGCGCCAGACGTCCTCTATGGCCCGGTTGTCCCATTCGGCGGCGACGACCGGGTTGTCGTAGTCGTCGAACCCCCAGGCGCCGATCCAGTGGACGGAGCCGAGCAGGACGTCGAACGGGTAGCCGTCGAGCAGGGCGGCCACCTTGTCCATGCGGCCCGCATAGTGGTCGACCTCCAGGCCGAGGACGACGGGAAGGCCCGCCGCCTTGGCCTCCAGCACAACGCTCACGTAGAGGTCGAGGTCGGCGTGGGCGTGCTCGGCCCAGTAGGCGGCCATGGTGCTGCGGAGGGCGGGGTCGGGGTCGTCGTCCCAGAACCCGGCGAGGGCGCTATCGGCTTGGACGAAGCGGAAGAGGTGCTCGGTGAGGGCGATCTCGGTGACACCCGCGGCCTGCGCCTGCTCGCAGTAGGCCGCCAGTTGGCCGAGGGTCGGGCCCTCGCTGGGGCGGCCGTGCGGCCACAGGTGGAGGTGGTAGTCGAGCACCGGGCAATCGTAGGGGTGCAGGCGGGGACGGAATCACCCGAACTGCTCATGCCGTGGATGCGTCGGACGATGAGACACCTACCTGTACCATGACGGCGCCTCTCTCTGCTATTGGCAGAAAGAGGAATTGAAGAGGGGGGCGGGTCCCGGCGAACCCGCGCTGTCGCTCCGCGACTGCTCCACAAATCACGACAGACAGAGGTTCCCCGGATATGACGGCTCCTGGCCCCACCCTCCGTTCGACTCGCCTGGCGCGAGCGTTGCTTGCCGCCATGGCCGTGCTCGGCGTCGGCCTCGTGCTCGGCGGACAGCCGTCACATGCCTACGTGAGCTGCACACGGCCCGTCACGAACGACGAAGAGGTGCACGTCCAGCTCAGCAGTTCGGCGGACGACGTGAAGATCGCCCGAAGCGCGAGTGGCGTCTTCGAGATCTCGTCGACAGCGGCGCCGGTTCCGACATCGTGCGGGAACGCCAACGTCATCGACATCGCCGTGGTGCGCGTGTTCGTCGGAACGTCACCCTCGAACACAACAGACGCAGGAGCGCAGAAGGTCACGATCGACATGACGAACGGCGCGTTCGAACCCGGTGCGACGGCGGACCCCAACGGTGGCGCCAGAGAAATCGAGTTCGACGTCCAACTCGGTAACGACGCCAGTGGCAACGACGAGGTGGTGATCGTCGGCACGACGGGCGCAGACACGATGGTCTTCGGAACGGGCGCCGGGACGCACCAGGCCAACCTCAACGCCACCGACCCGGAGCCGGACGCCGACCTCTTCCTCGGTGGCATCGAGAAGGTGACGATCGACGGCAAGGACGGCAACGACTCCGTAACGGGCGCCGGCGGGGCTGACACGGGCGGCGAGTTCGGGCTTCCGATGGCATACGTGTCAGGCAGCGGGAACGACACCTTCGTCGGCGGCGCCGTAAACGACACGTTCGCGATGGGGTCGGCTGTCGACGGGGCGGACAAGATCGTCGGTGGCAGTGGCGCCGGGGATGAGGCGTCGTACAGCGGACGCACGAGCGGCGCCGTACGCGTCACGATCGACGCCGTCGCCAACGACGGCGCCAACGACGGCGCCGAGGGAGACAACGTCGATGTCGAGAACATCGTCGGCGGTGGCGGCAACGACTACTTCGAAGGCACCAAGCTCGACGGCACCGCGCCTGAGCCGACGTCGCAGAGCGCCAACAAGTTCGACGGCGGCAACGGCACCGATGAGGTCAGCTATGCCGACCGCACGCAAACGGTCGTGGTCATCGTCGCCGACGGTGCCAACGACGGCGGCACCGGTGAGAACGACGATGTGACGGGTTCGATCGAGACGGTCACGGGCGGCAGCGGGAACGACGACATCACGGGCGAGGCGGATGCCGAGACGCTCAACGGCGGCGGCGGGGTCGACGAGCTCAACGGCGGTGGCGGCAACGACACGCTCAACGGCGACGCGGGCAACGACACACTGAACGGCGACGCGGGCAACGACACATTGAACGGGGGCCTAGGCAGCGATGACTTGAACGGCGGCACGCACGCCACCGGCGACACCGTCACCTACAGCGACCGCGAGGTCGCCGTAAACCTGACCCTCGACGGGCAGCCAAACGACGGCGAGGCGAACGAGAACGACAACCTGGTCGGGATCGAGAACCTGACCGGGTCCCCTCACAACGACACCATCGCAGGCGACGCCAACGCGAACACGCTCAACGGCGGCGACGGAACCGACACCGTGAGCTACTCCTTCGCCACGACGGCGGTGACGGTGAACCTCGCTACGACGACGGCCCAGGTGACCGGTGGTGGCGGCAGCGACACGCTGACCGGGTTCGAGAACCTCGTCGGGAGCCCGCACAACGACACGCTCACCGGGAACGCCGGCAACAACGTCATCGAGGGCGGGGCCGGCGACGACCGCCTGGCCGGTGGCCTCGGTGACGACACGCTCGACGGCGAGGCACACACGACGGGCGACACCGTCGACTACATCGCGGCGACATCCGGCGTGATCGTCGACTTGAACGCAGGGACGGCAAGCGGCCAAGGCACGGACACGATCATCGCCATCGAGAACGCCCGCGGTTCCAACAGTGCCGACCGCCTGAGCGGCACGTCGGGAGTGAACGCCCTGTACGGCGAGAAGGGTGACGACATCCTCAACGGCCGCGCGGGCAACGACATCCTCGATGGCGGCTACGAGACCGACCCGTCGCCGACACCCCCGCCCGAGCCGGATGGCATGGACTCCGTCAGCTACGCGGACGCGTCAGCCCCGGTCACCGTCGATCTCGACGACAGCACAAACAATGCGGGGGAGGCCGTCGGCGACGTCCACACGTCGATCGAGGGCATCGAGGGATCGGCCCACAATGACCTGCTCTCCGGCGACGAGAACGACAACCGGATCTCCGGCTTGGCGGGCGACGACACGATCAACGGCCGCTCCGGCAATGACCGGCTCAGCGGCGGCTTGGGCGACGACGCGCTCGCTGCGAGCAGCGGCGACGACACCGTCGACTACACCGGCGTAGGCGCTCATCTCGTCGTCAACCTGACCACCCAGCTCGCCATCGGCGAAGGCACCGACACGCTCGGCTCGGTCGAGCATGTCGTCGGGGGGTCGGGAAATGACACGATCGTGGGCAGCCTGTTGAACAACACGCTGGACGGCGGGGCAGGGAACGACACCATCTCGGGCGGGCTCGGGAACGACTCGCTCCTCGGTGGCGACGGCGCGGACGTGCTGCGGCCCGAAGGCGGCGTCGACGGCGTCGACGGCGGTGGCGGCACCGATACCGTCGACTACTCCACCGCGGCCGGCCAGATCACCGCGAGCCTGCTGACGGGGTCCGGCGGCACCAATGGCGACACCTCCGACACCGACACGTACGCAGGCGGGACGATCGAGAACATCGTCGGGTCTGCACAAGTCGACTCGCTGACGGGAGACGCCAACGCCAACGTCCTGTCCGGGCTCGGCGCTGCGGATCGCCTCGACGGTGACGCAGGAAACGACACGCTCATCGGCGGCGCAGGCGGCGACACACTCATCGGCGGGGGCGGCAGCGACACGGCCGACTACTCGACTGCCGCAGGCCTCACTGTCGACCTCCGCGCCCCTGCCAACAACACGGGCGATGCCGCCGGCGACACCTACACAACGACAGCGACAACGACAGCAGTCGAGAACCTCGCCGGCTCCCCGGGGAACGACACGCTCGCAGGCGACGCCAACAGCAACGTCCTGACCGGTGGCGCAGGCACCGACACCGTGAGCTATTCCGGCGCGACCGTCGCCGTCAACGTCAGCCTGGCCGTCGCCACCGGGCAGAACACCGGCGACGGGACCGACACGCTGAGCGGGTTCGAAAATCTCACGGGGTCGCCGCAGAACGACACCTTGGAAGGGAACAGCGTCGACAACGTCCTCAACGGCGGCGCGGGGATCGACACGGCGAGCTTTGCGAACGCGGGTGCTCCTATCACGGCGAACCTCGCCACGGGGGCGGCAAGCGGCGCCGGTTCCGACACGTTGAACGCGTTCGAGCACGTGACCGGCTCGGCACACGACGACACGCTCACGGGGACCGACGGCGACAACACAATCACCGGGGGCAGCGGCAACGACACCGTCAGCTATGCAGCAGCACCCGCAGCGGTGTCCGTCGACCTCGCGAAGGCGACAGCGCCGCAAGCAACCGGTGGCGGCGGCAACGACACGCTCGTCACCATCGAGAGCGTGATCGCCTCCGCCGGGAACGACACCATCGCAGGCACCGCAGGCGACAACGTGCTCGACGGCGGCGCAGGCGTCGACACGCTCAGCTACGCGTCGGCGTCGGTCGGCGTGGTCGTCAACCTCGGGACGACGACGGCGCAGGACACCGTCGGTGCAGGCACCGACACGCTGTCGAACTTCGAGAACGTCGACGGCTCACCCGGCGACGACGGGCTGACCGGGAACAGCGGCGCCAACGTCCTGAACGGCGGCGACGGCGACGATTATCTCGACGGCGCCGGTGGGAACGACACCGAGAACGGCGGCGCCGGAAACGACCGCTTCTTCCAGGGCACGGCGTCCAACGGGGGCGATGCGCTCAACGGCGGCGACGGGACCGACCTGGCCGACTACAGCCAACGGTCGGGGCTCGTGACCATCACCCGCGACGGCGTCGCCAACGACGGCGCACCCGGCGAGGGCGACGACGTGGCGGCCGACGTGGAGGATCAGAACATCCCCTCCGTCGAGCCCGGTGCTCCCCGGAACGTCGCCGCCACGGCGGGCAACCGCTCGGCCACGGTCACCTGGGCCGCTCCGGCCAGCGACGGCGGACGGCCGATCACGGGCTACCGGGTAACGGCCTCCCCCGGCGGCGCCACGGCGTCGACGGCAGGCGACCAGCGCTCGGCAGTAGTAGGCAACCTCACCAACGGCACCTCGTACACCTTCACCGTGGTGGCGACAAACGACCGCGGCACCGGGCCGGCCTCGGCTGCGTCGAACGCCGTGGTGCCCAAGGCGGCTGACGGCACAACCGGCACGCAGGGCTACACGATGGTCGACGCCGGTGGCGCGGTCTACAACTTCGGGGCCACGGCGAAGTTCTTCGGGTCGATGGCGGGCCACGCCCTCAACGCCCCGATCATCGGCCTGGCCCACACGCCGACGGGCAAGGGCTACTGGCTGGTGGCCCGCGACGGCGGCATCTTCAGCTTCGGGGATGCCCGCTTCTTCGGCTCGATGGGCGGCATCGGCCTGAACGCTCCGGTGCTCGGTATGGAGCCCACCCCCAGCGGCAACGGGTACTGGCTCTTCGCCGGCGACGGCGGCATCTTCAGCTTCGGTGACGCCACATTCTTCGGCTCGATGGGCGGCAAGCCGCTCAACCAGCCGGTTGTCGGCATGTCGTCCACCTCCACCGGCAAGGGCTACTGGCTGGTGGCGAGCGACGGCGGCATCTTCAGCTTCGGCGATGCCCGCTTCTTCGGGTCGATGGGCGGCAAGCCGCTGAACCAGCCGGTGTTCGACATTGCCGGTGGGGCAGGCGACAACGGCTACTACCTGGTGGCTCGTGACGGCGGCGTGTTCGCCTTCGGCAACATCGAGTTCTACGGCTCGGCGGCTCCGTCCGGCCCGTCCATCGTGGTAGGCATCGGGGCCACCCCGACCGGCAAGGGCTACTGGATCGCCGACGACCGGGGCATGGTGTTCCGGTTCGGTGACGCCGAGCCCCTCGGCGATCTCGGCACCAGCGTCAAGGCGACGCCAATCACGGGATTCGCCGCCGTGCCCAAGCTGCGGTAAGCGGGCGCCGACCTACGCGGTGCAAGGAGCCGGGCCTTCGGGCCCGGCTCCGTCGCGTCAGCCCGCCCGGCGGACGAGCGTGACGCCGTCGCGCACGGTCAACTGCACGCAGACCACCCGGGCGTCGTTGCGCACGTGGTCGTTGAAGGTGCGGATGGCGACGGTGCCCTCGCTGTCGTCGCCCTCGTCGAGCACCTGCCCGCTCCACAGCGTGTTGTCGGCCACGATCAGGCCGCGCTCGGCCAGCTTGGGCAGCACCGCCTCGTAGTAGTTCACGTAGTTCGGCTTGTCGGCGTCGACGAACACCAGGTCGAATGGCCCGTCGAGCACAGCGATGGTGTCGAGCGCCGGGCCTTCCCGGATGTCGATGCGGTCGGCGTACGGACTGCCGGCGATGTGCCGGCGGGCCACGGCGAGCGCCACCGGGTCGAGGTCGCAGGTGATCACCGTCCCGTCGGCGGGCAGCGCAGCCGCCATCGCCAGCGCCGAGTAGCCGGTGAACGTACCGATCTCGAGCACCCGGCGGGCGCCCGACGCCCAGACCAACATCTCCAGGAAGCGCGCCTCCAGCGCCCCCACCATCATCTGCGGCGCAGCGACGTCCGCCTGGGTCTCGGCGGCCAGCGCCTGCAACCACGGCGGCGGGGGCGTGGTGTGCGCCGAGGCGTACTGCTCGATCCCCTCCTCGAAGAACGACCTCACGACCACACCTGTTCGCCGAGACGGAGCAGCCCGCCGAGGTCGTAGATGTCGGTCTCGAAGTACGGCACCGAGGCGACCACCTCGGGCCCGACCGCCAGCTCCATGCGCTGCTCGGCCTCCCGCTGGGCGACCACCTGGAAGCGCAGGAAGCTCTCGGCAATCTCCACCAGCACGCGCTCCACCTGCTCGGGCGCACCGACCCCGTCGGCCAGCTTGGGCGCCAGGTCGACAGCCTCCTTGGTCATCCGCCCCGCCAGCACCGCAGCCTGCTCGTCGAGCAGGTACGCAGGCAGCACCTTGTTGAGCACCACTGCGCCGAGGTGGAACTTCTTGTCGCTCAGCACGTCGATGAAGTACTCGGCCTCGTGCAGGGGCGCCGCCTCCAACGTGCTCACCACCACGAAGGTGGTCCGCTTGTCGTGCAGCAGACGGCTCACGGCGTCGGCCCGCTTCACGAAGCCGGGCGCCATGGTCTGGAACAGCCCGAAGAACTCGGCGATGTCCTCCAGGAACTCGGTGCCGAGGATGCGGTCGGCCACCGTGTAGAACGGCTTGGAGGCGAAGTTCACGATCCTCGACCGGTAGGGCGCGGTGAGCAGCCGCAGGAACTTGCTGGAGAAGAACTCCGCCATGCGCTGGGGCGCTTCGAGGAAGTCGAGGGCGTTCCGGGTGGGCGGCGTGTCCACCACGATGAGGTCGTAGGTGCCCTCGGCGTGCAGCTCGTAGAGGCGCTCCATGGCGATGTACTCGTGGCTCTGCGCGAAGCGACCGGTCACGTTCTCGTAGAGCTTGTTTCCGAGGATGCGGTCGACGGTCGTGTCGTCGGGCGCGTGGCGGCGCACCAGGGCGTCCCACGACTCCTTGGTGTCGAGCATGGCGGCCCACAGCTCGCCTCGGCACTCCACGCCCGCGACGGCGAACGCCTCGGGCGGCACCTGCTTGGCGATGTTGCCGAAGCCTTCGAGGCCGAGGGCGTTGGCCAGCCGCCGGGCCGGGTCGACGGTCAGGACGAGCACCTTGCCGCCGTGGCGTGTGGCGGCCATGGCCGCCAGCGCAGCGGCCGTCGTCGTCTTGCCCACCCCGCCCGAGCCGCACGAGACGACGATCTCCTTGGCGGCCAGGAGCTGTTCGAGGGTCGCCATCAGTAGCCGAGCTCCTGCGACAGCGCCTCGGCGATCTGGTTGGTGGAGCGCAGCCCGTGGGTGCGGGCGAACAGGTACGGGACGTAGAGCAGCGGCACATCGACGTGCTCACGGAGATGACCCAGGTGCCCCGCACGCGTGCGGCGCAACGTCACCGCCAACCGGGCGGCATCGAGGATCGGGGAAGCGTCGCCGCCCAGCACGGTGTCGAGAACGTTCGCGTGCTCGGGCGCGGCCAGCCGCTCGAAGACCTCCTCCTCTCCCCTGCCGAACAGCTCGGGCAAGACCCGGTTCACCACCACGGCGGCCAGGTCGACGTTGGTCCCCGCCCGCACCCGCCCGGCCAACTCGATGGTCTCGTTGACCGGCATCTCCTCGGGCGTGGCCACGATGACGAGCCCGGTCCGGGCGGCATCGCCGAGGATGTCGAGCATCCAGTGCGTCTGCTGGCGGACGAGGCCGACCTGCACCAGCTCGTTGATCGCCTGCGGGGCAGCCAGTTGGCCGACGATGTGGCCGGTGGCGACGGCGTCGACGACGACGAGGTCGTATTGCTGCTCGCGCACCTCGTAGGTCAGCTTGCCGACGGTGAGGATCTCCTTCACGCCGGGCGCGGCGGTGGCCACGAACTCGAAGATGCGGGCCAGCGGGCCGATGCGGGCCATGACGGGCAGCTTGAGGTTGATGCTCAGGTACTCCTTGAGCGACTCCTCGGTGTCCATCGACATCGCCCACAGGTTGGGCTGCACCTCGCGCGGCTCGAACCGGGTGGGACCGGTCTCGAAGAAGTCGGCCAGGTTGCCCTTGGCGTCGATCTCGCAGAGGAGCGTTCGCTTGCCGTGCTGGGCGGCCAGCGAGGCCAGCGCGGCGGCGACGGTCGTCTTGCCGACGCCGCCCTTGCCGGTGACGAACAGCAGACGACGGTCGAGCAGTTCGGTCACGTCGGGCGAGACCTACGGGACGCCGAAGCCGACCCGTCGGTCCTCGTGCGCGCTGTCGATCTCGATGTAGGCGACGCTGTGGACGGGGACGCCCACCTTGCGACCCCGCTTGTCGGTCAGCCACAGGACGGTGCCGTCGACACGGAGCGCCTCTTCGATCTGCGACATCAAGGAGTCGTGGTCGGTGTCTTCAGCCAGCTCCACCTCGATCTCCTTCGGGGTGTGGGTGACACCGATGCGAACCTCCACGCGCTACTCCTCTCGCTCCCGTTGCTCGCCCTCCGGCGCGGGGGGCGAGGCCATCGTAGGCGTCTCCACGAGGTCGTCCGGCACGGCGTCGGCGTCGGGTTCGGCGTTTTCCTCCCAGTGTCCCCAGCGCGGCGTGTGCCGCACGAAGCCGAGGTGCCAGACGCAAACCGCGATGGTGACGATGGCGGTGATCTGGCTGCCGGTCAGCGTGTCGCCCAGGTGGCGGGTGTCCTCGCGAAGGAAGTCCTCGATGACGCGCTGCACGCCGTACCAGGCGCCGAAGACGGTGATGAGAAAGCCGTCGTAGCGCTTGCGCTTTCTGAGATAGAGGAGGACGACCAGGAGCACCGAGGTCATGAGGAAGTCGTAGAGGGCCGTCTGGTGGACGACGTCGCCGAGGCACGGGGACGCGGTCTCCACGCCGGGGGGCGGGCACTCGTAGCCGAGGAAGAAGTCGGTGGGCTTGCCCAGGTGGTCGGCGACGATGAGGTCGCCGATGCGGCCGATGACGACGCCGAGGGCCATGCCCGGGGCGGCGGCGTCCATCAGCTTCCAGAAGTCGAGCTTGCGCTTGCGCACCTCGGGGAGGGCGAAGAGGATGGCGCCGAAGAAGCCGCCCAGCAGCGAGATACCGCCTTCCCACACCCGGAAGACGTCGAGGGGGCTGTCGTACTCGCCGTAGTGGTTGAGGAAGTAGGCCAGCCGGGCGCCGACGATGGCGCCGATGGCGGCCCAGGTGAGCAGCGCGTAGACGTCGTCGTCACCGATGCCGCGGCGGCGCGTGGCCGGCAGCATGAGCCGGGCGCCGAGCAGGAAACCGACGGCGATGCCGAGCCCGTGGGGCGATATGGAAAGTGGCCCTATCTCTATGTGGACCAGCGGGTCGTAGGAGATGGCGGCTAGCACGAGGCCCATTCTTGTCACACCTCGCCGCTAGCGTGGGGGTGGGATGGATTTCGTCACTGCTCACCAGGCTGCGCCCGTCGGGCCGGCACCCCATCCGCTGTTCGAGCGGAGGGCGCGTGAGGCGTGGGAGCACGAGCACCTGGCCCCCGGCGCCACCCGTGCCATCGGCGCCGGCAACCGGGCTCGATCCGAGGAGCCCGACCCCTATCGGACGTGCTTCGAGCGGGATCGGGACCGGGTGCAGCACTCGCGGCCGTTCCGGCGGCTGGCGGGCAAGTGCCAGGTATTCATCGCGCCCGACAACGACCATCTGCGGACGCGGCTGACGCACGCCATCGAGGTGGCGCAGGTGGCGATGTCGATCGCCCGGCCCGCGGGCTTGAACGTGGCCTTGACCGAGGCCGCCGCCTTCGCCCACGACTGCGGCCACGGGCCGGCGGGCCACGCCTCGGAGGAGGCGCTGTCGCCGTTCCTGGAGGGCGGGTACCACCACGCCGTCTACGGGGCCGACGTGGTCCTGTCGGAGTTGAACCTGTGCGCCGAGACGCTCGACGCCGTACGCAACCATTCGTGGAACCGGCCTGCGCCGCTGACGCCGGAGGGCGAGGTGGTGGCGTGGGCCGACCGCATCGCCTACGTGTGCCACGACTTCGAGGACGCCGTGCGGGCGGGCATCGTGCGGGCCGACGACCTGCCCCGGGAGGTTCGCGAGGTGGTGGGCGTGGGGCGCTCGCAGCAGTTGGGCCGGTTCATTACCGCCGTGGTGGAGACGATCGGGGCCACGGGCCGAGTCGGCATGCGGTCGACCGAGGCGGCAGCGCTCGACGCCTTCCGTGCCTTCAACTTCGAGCGCATCTACCTGCGGCCCGAAGCCGTGCGACAGGCCGAGTCGGTCATCGAGCTGCTGCGGGCGCTCACCGAGTGGTATGCGGCCACGCCGACCGCCATCGGCGACGAGGTGGCGTTCGCCGACCCGGTCGCCGCTGCCGTGCGCCACGTCAGCGGCATGACCGACCGCTACGCCCTCCGCATGGCGGTCGACCACCTGGGCTGGGACCCGGCCAAGCTGCCGCGAGGGGCGTGATCGCCGAGCTGCCCGCCATGTGGGCCCGCGCACGCGTCTACGAGTTGTGGCCGTGCCCTGCGCACACCGGCCAAACCTGGCCCTACCCGTGCGACGCTTCGTCCAACTGCACCGGTTGATCACCGCCGTTGTCGAGACTTCTCCACCACCGGCCGGTCGACATGGCCGGCCGCCGGGGCCGTCGCTTCACCGAACGTCCGGGCCTTCGACTTCGACCGCTCTACCTGCGGCCCGACGCCATGCTCCGATCCCAGCCGGTGATCGCGTTGCTACCGGCGCCAACCCGAGGCGACCGGCGACGGCGACGCGGTGCGCCGTGCCAGCAGCATGATCCACCGGTACGCCCTGTACTGCGCTCGAGGTACTCCGCCGGGACCCGCCAAGCTGCCCCCCCACAGAGTCCAGCCGTCTCGACGATGTCACGTCTGCTTGCAACGCTTCGGTTTCTTCTTGGCGCCGTCGGGCGATGTGACCACGGCAGCCCCCTGTGAACAGTCGCCTGGGCGCGGGTACTCCCGATCGACCACGGCGACCTCCGTCAGATTGTTGGAGATCTCGATCGTCGCCTCGAGCAGGTTGTCTCCGTCGTCGGCCTCGTAGAGCCGATTGGCGTAGTCCATGTCGATGATCAGCGCGTAGCGCCCGTCAGTCACCCCGATGAGGGCCAGGTTCTGTCCCGGCACACCGGGAGGGTAGATGTCCGTCCAGCCCGGCGACACGCCTTGGAGAGCCGGGCTGCACGCCTTGTAGAACGGCGCGGGCAGGGCGTCGGGGTTGACCCGCTTGGAGTCCTCCATGCAGAACGACACCTTGTCGCTCATCGACACCAGCCCGGCGTCCGAGTAATCGGGCCGCCCGTCGGGCCCCAGGCGACGAAGCTCGTAGGAGGCGAACTCGGTGAAGTGGAAGTGCCTGTGCGCCTGATGCCATGTGAGGTCGCCCGCGGACTGTGTGCCGCGGCACACGCGGGTGGCGGTCCAGGAGACGCACTGCGACACCGCTACCGATTCCGGGTCGTTGACCTCGTTGGCGGTCAGTTGCAGCGGCACCGTCCCCAGGTTCTGGGCCCAGGTGTCGAAGAACAGGGTGGGAGGCCCTTCGAACAGTGTCCCCGTCTCCGGGTCGAATGTCAGGGGCACCTGGATGAGCACCTGGCGGACGTCGGGGACGAGATTCGGGTATGTGATGCCCGGGTCGGTGACCGGGTCGAACAGCGCGGGCAGGCACCCGGTGCCCACGACGGTCACAGGATCGGGCTTGCACTCGACCGGCAGCGGCCCGACGCTGTCGGCCCCGACGGCGGCGGGCAACATGAGCGCGCACACCGCTCCCCACGATGCCGCCGCCCCCAGACGGCGATAAGTCACGAGCTCTTTCGCTTCGCGTCGGCACCCGCCATCGGGTACTGCTTGCCGACGATGGCCACCTCGGTGCCGCCGTTGGATATCTCGATGGTGGCCACGACCACGTTGTCGGTGTCGTCGGCCTCGTGCAGCCGACCGTCGTTGTCCATGTCGATGATCAAGGCGTAGCGACCGTCGGAGGCGCCGTTGAGCGGCAACTGCTGACCCTCGAGGGTGTCACCGTAGACATCCATCCACCCGGCCGAGATGCCTTGGATGGCCGGGGTGCACAACGTGTAGTACCGCAGGAGGAACCCGGGGAAGCTGAACTCCACTTGCCCGGTATCCATGAGGCAGAACGACACCTTGTCGCTCATCGACACCAGGCCCCGCTTGGAGTAGTTGGGCGACCCGTCCCGACGGACCTTCCGTAGCGAGTACGACGCGAAGCCTTCGAAGTGGTAGTGGCCGTGCGAATCGTGCCACGCGAAGCCGCCCACTGTGGTGCGCTCGCGGCAGACGTGCTCGGTGACCCAGACCACGCACTGCGACACCGGCGATGTCGCCAGGTTTCTCGGGTCGTCGGCCGTCAACTCCAGCGCCACCGACCCCAGGTTCTGGGCCAAGGTGTCGAAGAAGAGCTGGGGTGGGCCAGAAACGAATGTGAACGACTCGGGGTCCCATTTCAGAGGCTTGATCGACACGTTCTCGACGTCGGGCACCAGGTTGGGCAGTGTCCAGGGAGGATCGATCACCTCGTTCACCAAGGCGGGAGCGCAGTTCGGATCCGCCGTCCCCGGCACACACGATGCCGGGAGAGGACCTCCTTGGGCGCCACTGTCGACGCCCAACCCCAGGGTGAGCACCGCGAGGGCGGCCGTCACCGCGACCCGCCGCAGCCCTGCTTTGCTCATCGAAACGAACACTTCCGTCCCCCTCATCTCCCGGGCGCCGTGAGCGCCTCGGAGGTTTGCTTACACTTTCCGCCAGTCGAGCTCGACGCTCATCTTCTTGCTCCCGTCCTCACTGAGGAGTTGCGGGCACTTGGCGCTACCCTTCATCCCCAGGTCGTCGATCTTGACGGTGCAGTCCTTGCCCCGCCGTTCGAAGACTGTGAAGTCCTCGACGCCCGCGTCGGGCCACCAGTAGACCTGGATTGTGGACTTCACCGGGTTCTCCTTGTCGGCGTCGCGACGCGACCCCTCGGGGATACGGAACGTGCCGTCGTCGGAGAACGGGATGATCGTCACGGAGAACCGAGCCGCCTTCCCTTCGGCGGCCAACGGTTGGGCGAACTCGAAGCCGACGATCGACTGCTCGGCCGGCTTCGAGCCCGTGGGCCGCACGCGGACGAATTGCACCTCTCGGTCTCCACTGAAGGTGGCCGTACCGTCGCCGCGCATCGTCGCCCGGATGCGGAAGGTCTGCATGTCGGTGAGCGAGTCGAGCTCGGTGCTCTCCGCATCGCCGCCACCGCAGGCGGGAAGAGCGGCGACGGCAAGAACGGCCAAGGCGAACCAAGCGCGGCGCCTCAACATGCCTGCCCCTTCGCCACAATCTTGAAGGGCACGATCTTGTGCCCCGCCTTTTCCTGGCCCGCGTTGGCGACGGTGTTGGCGGCGGCGTCGCCGAGCGGCGCGTCGAGCGGGATGGTGACGGTGATGGCGAGCATGCCGTCCTCTCCGGACGTGCCGGTCTTG
Organism: Actinomycetota bacterium; assembly: GCA_019347595.1. GTDB lineage: Bacteria > Actinomycetota > Acidimicrobiia > Acidimicrobiales > JAHWLA01 > JAHWLA01. The sequence goes on along the minus strand of JAHWLA010000019.1, from coordinate 1,063 downwards.
TTGGTGGACTCGCGTGTGGAGGAATCGTGGTAAACGACCGCTAGCGCCCCCACCCCCATGGAGCCGAGATGGAACGTGACAGTCAGCGGGTCACCGGGGGAGACGCACGCACTCGAGAGATCGACGCGGTAGTCCCAGTTCGGCCGCGGAGCTGTGGTCGGGATGGTCGTCGCCACCGGCACGGTGGTGGTGGTCGCCTTCGACGATCGTGCCGGCGTTTGGGTGGTGGGCGTCCCCGCCGGCGGCGATACCGTCGGGGCGGTGACCGGAGGAGCCGACGTCGTCGTGCTCACCTCACCGGAAAGCTCGGGCTGCGTGACACCGACGGCGTCGTCGGCGCCTGAGCGCGCCTGCAACGTCAACACTCCGGCCACCAACAGGAAGACGACACCGATGCCCAGCCCACGGATGGCTGCCTGCTCGCTCGGCCTGGCGTACCGCGCAATCCTCATGCTCACCCCCCTCGCCGTTCGCACGATACCGACCGGCCCCTCTGTCTGCGACCCCCGAACGGGTGACATTTCTGTCACCCGTTCGGACGCCCTTGTCACCTCGCAGCGCGCGTACGCCGCCCTCTGCTGCCATTCGTCGCGATCGGCGCCGGCGTTGCTTCGCCCCCGGGATCGGCCTCGCCGCCCAGATACGAGTTGAGCAATTCGGCGCTTCCGGCCAGCTCGTGCGACGGGCGCTCCAGCACGACCTCGCCCTTTTGCAACACGTAAGCCCGATCGGTGTTCTCCAACGCCATGTGCACGAACTGCTCGACGATCAGCACCGCGGTGCCCTCGGCGTTCACGTCACGGATGATGTCGAAGAGCAGGGCCACGATCTTGGGGGCCAGCCCGAGTGACAGCTCGTCGACGATGAGCAGCCGGGGCGAGCTCATGAGCGCCCGGGCCACCACCAGCATCTGCTGCTCGCCACCCGACATGGTGCCCGCAGCCTGCTTGCGCCGCTCCTGCAGCCGCGGGAAGTAGTGGAAGACCCGCTCGAGCGCGGGCCCGTAGCCCGACTTGTCCTTGCGCTTCGGCAGGTAGCCGAAGCGCAGGTTCTCCTCCACCGA
>JAHWLA010000191.1 GCA_019347595.1 Actinomycetota bacterium | reverse complement strand
GGGGCTGGTGGCGGCGGGCGTGGCGGCGGGCGGGCCGGACGCCTTGGCCGTCGTCCGCACCGTCGTCGGCGCCGCCTTCCTCGGCTGCGTGACCGACGCCATGCTCCTCGGGCACGGGCACCACGTCGAGGCCGGCCTCGGCCGCGGCCCGCTCACCGAGCTCAACCGGTGGCTGGCGTGGATCTGGCCGTTCGAGGTGGCCGCCCTCCTGTGGCCAACGGGGATGCTGTCGGTCCTCTCGGGCGACATCGACGACAGCTACAACGGGCTGCTGGGCTGGTTCTGGGCGGCGTGCGCCGTCACCACGCTCATCCTCACGTTCGTGACGACTGCGGCGCTGAAGGAGCGGGCCTACTCGGCGGTCATGGCGGCCACGGGCCTGCTCTACCTCGCCATCCTCACCGCCTTCGGCACCGACCTGGTGGCGCGGGCGCTCCTCGCCGGTTAGGAGTACCTTTCGCGGCATGCGCGCATATCGAGTTCCCGGGGCGGTGGCGGTCGGCGTGGCCGTCGCTGCATTGTTCGTCGGGCCTGCCCCCGTGGCCGGAGACCAGTCGGTCGCGCAGTTGCAGGCCGGACTGAACGGGCAGCGGGAGCGGCCGATGCGAGGCGATCAGGACGGCAGCGGCTTCGCCCGTGTCACGATCGATACCGCCACCGGCGAGATCTGTTACGAACTGACGGTCCGCAACATCGCGCCCGCCACCGCCGCCCACATCCACCAAGCCGACCGCAACAGTTCGGGCGGGGTGGTGCAGGGCCTCCAAGCCCCGACCAACGGCTCGTCGTCGGGCTGCGTGGTGAACGCCGCCGCCGCAGCCGCCGTGGCCGCCGACCCGTCGGCGTACTACGTCAACGTGCACAACGCCGACTTCCCGGCGGGCGCCGTGCGCGGCCAGTTGGCGGGCGCATCCCGCTAGGGCCCGATGGCCACGCTCCCCAGCTCGGGGAGCAGATCCTCCGAGTTCCGGGTGCCGGCGTCCGTGCGACGCGACCAGTCGGCGAAGGCCGACGCCCGCTCCGGCGCGCCGTCGGTGAAGGCATCGAGCGGGACCACCAGCTCCAACCGTCCACCGCCCTGCCGGAACGTACCGGGATAGGCGACGAACTCGGTCCCCCGCTGGAAGAAGGCCCGCCACCCGTCGCTGCCGCCGTCGACGAACACCTGGTAGGCGCTCTCCAGCCCCAGGCCGCGGTAGAGGTCGACGCCGATGCCCTCGACCTCGCCGGTGGCCAAGGAGGCCGGGAGATCGCCCGCCACATCGACCACGAAGCGCATGGTCCGTGTGCCGCGGTCGACACGAAGCGTCAGCAGGTCGGCGTACGCCGGGCCCTCGGCGCCGTGGTCGCGGCGCGGGTCGGAAGAGGTTGCCACGGTGCGGTAGGTGTCGGCGATCGTCGTCGGCGTCGACGTGGGACGGTTCGGGGCCGCCGTGGACGTGGTGGTGGTACTCGCCGTCGGCGTCCCCGGCGCGGTCGTGGTCGTCGCCCCGGCCCCACCGGGCGCCGTCGTCGTCGCGGTGGTGCCGATCTCGTCGGGCGGGAGCGGCGCGGGCGTGACGCCCAAGCCGGGGTGCGGCCGGCCGTCGTCCCCGACGCGCTCGTCGCCCCGCTTGCCGAACGGCGATGCGCAGGCAGTCAGACCCAAAACCGCCACCAGTCCGAGCGCGACAAGGGCCCGGCGCCAGGCCGGGCCCTTGGTCGTTCGTGCTGTCACTTCTGCCAGTCTCGGCCGCCTCGCATGTCGTGGGGAACCGTGACGGTGAAGGGTGAGTGCCCGGGGTCCTTCGACGTGCACTCGTGGTCGTCGAAGGTGGCGACCCAGTCGATGGTGTAGGTGCGGCCGTCTCCCTTGCCCGAACGCTCCGACCGAAGCTGGAAGTCGGCGGTGGCGCTGCCGTTGCCCGTGCCGGTGGGCTCCTCCGGCGTGTAGTCGGGATCGTGCTTCGGGCCGCCGTCGCCACCGGCCACATCGGTCACCGACGGTGTGACCGTGATCGTCACCGTGCCCGACTTGTCGTTGTCGGCCGCGGTCACGGAGACGTCCTGCATCTTGTGGTTGGGCGGCCACATCTTCAGCGGCCCGTCGTACGTGACATCGTCGCCCGCGCATGTCTGTGTGGCCGATGTGTCGTCGTACCTGTTTGTGAACTCCGGGCCGGCGAGGCCGGGAACCGCGAACGCCATGGCGCCCGCCCCCCCGATCGCCAGCAACGTCACCATACGTCGGTTCACTCTGGTCCTCCTGTTGGACGCGTTCGAACAACTGATTGCTGATCGGACCCCCGCTAGGACTTCGACGCTAGTTGGTCATTCCCTACCTTTCGGGGCATGTTTCCGGTATGCGGCTGTTCACTGTCGGACACGGCAACCGGACGACCGACGAGCTGGTCGCCGTGCTCGCCGACGGCGGCGTGGCGCGGCTGGTCGACGTGCGTCGCTTCCCGGGCAGCCGCCGCCATCCCCATCTGGCCCGGGAGCGCCTGGTCGAGGACCTGCCCCTCGCCTACGAGTGGTGGGGCGAGGCGCTGGGCGGGCGACGCAAGCCGGTGGCGGAGACGCGCCACCCGGAATGGCGGAACGACGCCTTCCGGGCCTACGCCGACTGGATGGACACACCGGTTTTCACCGACGCGCTCGACCGGCTGCTGGAGACAGCGGCGGCCGCGCCCACGGCGGTGATGTGCTCGGAGACGCTGTGGTGGCGCTGTCACCGCCGGCTGATCGCCGACGCCGCCCTGGCTCGCGGCGTCGACGTCGTGCACCTGCTGGGCGTCGGCAAGGTCCAGCCCCACCCCGCCACCCTGCTCTAAAGGGGCGGTCAGCGGGCGTTGAAGTACTTGGCCTGGGGGTGGTGGCACATGATGGCCGAGGTCGTCTGCTCGGGGTGGAGCTGGAACCCCTCGCTCACCGTCACACCGATGCGCTCGGCGTCGAGCAGATCGGCCACCTTGGCGTTGTCCTCCAGGTCGGGGCACGCCGAGTAGCCCCACGAATACCGCCCGCCCCGGTACTGCTGCTTGAACAGCCCGGCCAGCGTGGGCCCGTCCTCGTCGGCGAAGCCCAACTCCTCGCGAATGCGCCGGTGCCAGTACTCGGCCAGCGCCTCGGCCATCTCCACGCCCAGCCCGTGGAGGAACAGGTACTCCTGGTACTTGTCCTCTTTGAACAACCGCGCCGTCTCCTGCGACACGGCGTCGCCCATGGTCACGATGTGGAACGCCGCGTAGTCGACCTCCGACCCCACCGGCCGGAAGAAGTCGGCGATGCACAGCCACGGGTCGTCGAACTGGCGGGGGAACGTGAACCGCATCCACTCCTGCGAGGCGCTTTCGTCCTTCCAGATGACGAGGTCGTTGCCGTCGGCATTGGCGGCGAAGTAGCCGTAGACGACCTGGGGCACGAGGACACCCGAGGTCTTGGCCGCCGCCAGCTTCTCTCGCAGCAGCGGGCGAACCCGGGTTTTGAACTCGGCGTCGCTATCGCCCCCCTCCGGTCGGAAGCCCCACTGGTGGCGGAACAGCGCCGTCTCGTTGAGGTACTCGGCGATGTCGTCGAGGGGGATGCCCTTCACCACCTTCGACCCTGTGAACGGCGGCACGAACAGCGGGTTGTCGGTGGCGACCTTCGGCGAGCGGGCCGGGATGGTCGAGGGATCGGGTGCCTCCTTGGGCGCACGACGGGGGATGTCGCGCCCGCCCGCGGCCCGGCCGAAGTCGGGGTCGTCTTCGCCCGACTTCTTGAGCTCGATGAGCCGGTCCATGGTGGCGAGGCCCTCGAAGGCGTCCTTGCCGTAGAACACGCGGCCCTCGTAGACCTCGCGCAGATCGCGCTCGACATAGGTCCGCGTCAGCGCCGCACCCCCCAAGAGGACGGGGATGTGGGCCAAGCCCCGCTGGTTCAGCTCGTCGAGGTTCTCGCGCATGATCAACGTGCTTTTCACCAGCAGGCCGCTCATGCCGATGGCGTCGGCGCCCACCTCGACGGCCTTGTCGACCATTTCGGTGAGCGGGATCTTGATCCCGAGGTTGTGCACCTCGTAGCCGTTGTTGGTGAAGATGATGTCGACCAGGTTCTTCCCGATGTCGTGCACGTCGCCCTTCACGGTGGCGAGCACCACCCGGCCCTTGCCGCCCTGGTCGGCCTTCTCCATGTGGGGCTCGAGGTAGGCGACCGCCGTCTTCATCGTCTCGGCCGACTGGAGCACGAACGGGAGCTGCATCTGCCCGGAGCCGAACAGGTCGCCGACCACCTTCATGCCCGCCAGCAACGTGTCGTTGATGATGCTCAACGCCGGGATACCGGAGCCGAGCGCCTCGTCGAGGTCGGCTTCCAGGCCGTCGCGGTCGCCGTCGATAATCCGCTGCGACAGCCGCCGCTCGACGGGCCAGCCCGAGCGGTCCTCCTTTTCCAAGGTCGACGACGACACGCCCTCGAACAGGGCGATCAGCTCCTGGAGGGGGTCGTAGTCGGGGCGACGACGGTCGTAGACGAGGTCGAGGCATACCTCCACTACGCGAGGGTCGATCTTGTTGAGCGGCATGATGCGCGCCGCGTGCACGATGGCCGCGTCGAGCCCGGCCTCCTGGCACTCGTGCAGGAAAACGGAGTTGAGCGCGTGGCGGGCCGGGGCGTTCAGGCCGAAGGAGATGTTGGACAGGCCGACGATCGTCTGCACGCCGGGCAGCTCGGACTTGATGCGGCGGATGCCCTCGATGGTCTCGATGCCGTCGCGGCGGCTCTCCTCCATGCCCGTGCTGATGGGCAGGACGAGCGGGTCGAACAGGAGGTCGCCTGGGTCGAGGCCGTAGCGCTCGACGGCCAGGTCGTGGATGGCCTTGGCCGCCCGGAACTTCCACTCGGCGGTGCGGGCCTGGCCCTGCTCGTCGATGCACGTGCACACGACGGCCGCGCCGTATTCGCGGGCGAGGCGGAGGAAGCGGTCGAGGCGGGTGCCCTCGGCGTCGCCGTCCTCCAGGTTGACGGAGTTGAGGATGGCCTTGCCCCCGAGCCACTGCAGCCCGGCCTCGATGACCGGCGGCTCGGTGGAGTCGAGCATCAACGGCACGGTGGCCTGGGTGGCGAACCGCGACGCCACCTCGTTCATGTCGGCTACGCCGTCCTCGCCGGTGTAGTCGACGCAGAGGTCGAGGACGTGCGAGCCCTCCTTGATCTGCTCGCGCGCCATGACGACGCACGTGTCCCAGTCGTCGGCCAGCATGGCCTCGCGGAACTTCTTCGACCCGTTGGCGT
>JAHWLA010000190.1 GCA_019347595.1 Actinomycetota bacterium | reverse complement strand
CCACCTGCCCGTCGTGCACCTGGTCGACCAGCCCGGCTTCGTCATCGGCGCCGCGGCCGAGAAGGCGGGGACGATCCGGGCCGGAGCCCGGGCACTGGCTGCCGTGTACCAGGCGAGCGTGCCCTGGTGCTCGGTGATCCTGCGCCGGGTGTTCGGCGTGGCCGGCGCCGCGCACCAGAACGCCTCCCGCCTGTCGTACCGCTACGCGTGGCCGTCGGGCGACTGGGGCTCGCTGCCCATGGAGGGCGGCATCGAAGCGGCCTACAAGGCCCAGTTGGAAGCGGCCGACGACCCCGACGCCCTGCGGGCGGAGATCCAGGCCAAGCTCGACCTGGTGCGCTCGCCCTTCCGGACGGCGGAGGCGTTCATGATCGAGGAGATCATCGATCCGCGCGACACCCGCCCGCTCCTGTGCGAGTTCGCCGAGCTGGCGGCCCCGCTGCGCAGCACCGGCCCCACCGCCCGCCCCCTCCGCCCCTGATCGCGCACCGTTCTGGTCCGTAGATCCGGCGCTCCAGCGCCGGATCTACGGACCAGAATGGGTCAGGCGAGGACGGTGGCGAGGACGGAGGGGCGGTCGGTCATGACGCCGTCCACGCCCAACGCCACCAAACGGCGCATCTCGTCGGCGTCGTCGATCGTCCACACGTGCACGGCCACTCCGGCCTGGTGAGCGGCGGCCACGAACGCCTCGTCCACGATTACCGTGTCGCCGTAGGTCGGCGGCACTTGCAACGCGGCGTACGGCAGGTCGCGGGGCACGGCGCCCGCTCGCACCGCGAAGTAGAAGGCCGCGGTGGCCTGCGTCCCCGCCGAGGTGGCGATGTCCGGCGCGCACTCGCGGAAGCGGTCGGTGGCCGCGTCGTGGAACGACGCCACGATCACGTCGTCGGTCCGCCCGTGCTCCCGCAGCACGGCGGCCAAAGCGGCCTCGTAGCCCGGCTCCTTGAGGTCGAAGTTGAAGAACGTGGCGGGGAAGGCGTCGAGCACCTCGTGGACCGTGGCGATGCAATGGCCTTGCCCTCGGAGCGGCCACGGTCCCCGTTCGTAGTCGACGACCTCACCGGGCGACCACCAGTAGGCGTTGTCGAGCGCCCGCACGACGGCCAGCGTCATCTCGCTGATGCGGCCGGTCCTGTCGGTGGTGCGATCGACCGTGGCGTCGTGGCACACCACCAAGTGACCGTCGACCGTGGCGTGCACGTCGAGCTCCAGTGCGTGGGCGCCCGCCGCCACCGCAGCCCGCATGGCCTCCAGCGTGCTCGACGGCCCCTCACGCGCCCCGCCTTGGTGGGCGTAGTTCAGCACTCGTCGGGCGAGCCACGGATTGCCCATCGAGGGCGGACGCTAGCGTCGCTCCATGGTCATCCGCCTGGAAGTCGACGACGCCGTCGCCGTCGTGACCCTGAACCGCCCCGACGCTCGCAACGCCCTGGACAGCGAGTTGCTGCGCTCTCTGCGCGACACCATGGCCGAGGCCGACCAGCGCGGCGACGTGGCCGCCATCGTCCTCACCGTGCGCCGACCCCGCCTTCTGCGCCGGGCTCGACCTCAAACAGTTGGGCGGCGACGCCGACAACTACCGCGGCACAGGGAGCGGGCGCCCGTGGCAGCGGACGGTCAAACCCGTCATCGGCGCGGTCAACGGCGCCGCGGTGACGGGCGGTCTCGAGGTGGCGCTGTGCTGCGACTTCCTCGTCGCCTCCGAGCGGGCCCGCTTCGCCGACACCCACGCCCGCGTCGGCATCCTCCCCGGCTGGGGCCTTACCGTGCTCCTCCCCCAAGCAGTCGGCTTGCGCAAGGCCAAGGAGATGAGCATGACGGGGAACTTCGTCACCGCCGAGGAGGCCCTCGCCTTCGGCTTGGTGAACCGGGTGGTGGCCCACGACCACCTGTTGCCCACGGCAATCGGCCTGGCGCGTGACATCGCCTCCAACGACGGCGCGGCGGCACAGGCGTTGCTGGGGTCCTACGAACGCATTGCAGCCCTCACGACGGCCGAAGGACTGCGGCTGGAGGCCGAGGCCCAACGAGTGTGGGGCGCCCGCTTCGACCCGGCCGAGGTGGCCCGCCGACGGGAGGCGATCGTCGAGCGCGGTCGCGTTCAGGCCAGGAGCGACGCCAGCGGCACCTGAGGCCGCGCCCCCACGTGGGCGATCACCTCGGCGGCGGCCAGGCTGCCGAGCTCGGCGCACTGCCGCAGCGACTCGCCGCGAGCCAGCCCGTACAGGAACCCGGCGGCGTACAGGTCGCCGGCGCCCGTGGTGTCGACGACCCGCGCCACCGGCACGGCGGGGACGCTGATCGTGTCACCACCCGATACGACAACCGAGCCGTGCTCGCTGCGCGTCACCGCGGCGACGTCGCACAGGTCGCGCACGCGCTCCAACGCCTCCTTGAGGTCGTCCACCTGGAACAGCGAGAGGATCTCGATCTCGTTGGCGAACAGCACGTCGACGTCGGCGCGGACGAGGTCGAGGAACTCATGGCGGTGCCGGTCGACGCAGAACGGGTCGGACAACGTGAACGCCACCCGCCGGCCCGCGTCGTGGGCCAGGGCGATGGCCCGGCGCAGGGCATCGATGGCCTCGGGTGGGTCCCAGAGGTAGCCCTCCAGATAGGTGATTTGCGCCCGCTCGATCAGCGCGGCATCGACGTCGTCGGCCGCCAGCCCGGTGGCGGCGCCGAGAAAGGTGCTCATCGTCCGCTGGGCATCGGGCGTGACGAGGACGAGGCAGCGCGCCGTCGGCGGGCCGTCCGATGCGGGCGCCGTCTCGAAGACGACGCCGGCGGAGCGGATGTCGTGGGCGAACACGGCGCCCAATTGGTCGTCGCGGACCTTGCCGACGAACCCTGCGGTGCCGCCGAACGACGCCACGCCTGCCGCCGTGTTGGCGGCCGACCCGCCCGACACCTCGACAGCCGGCCCCATGGCGGCGTAGAGCTCCTCGGCGCGGTCGGTGTCGACGAGGGCCATCGTGCCCTTGACGAGTCCGTGGGCGGCGACGACGTCCTCGTCGGCAGTGGCGATCACGTCGACGATGGCGCTGCCGAGGGCGACGACGTCGAGGTCCGGTTCCGGCATGGCGGGCACCGTAGCGGCGTTAAGGTCGATTTGTGGAGACCACCTACCGCCTGCCCCGCCACGTCGAGCCGCATCAGTACGAGCTGACGCTGACGCCCGACCTGCACCGCTTCACGTTCGCCGGTGAGGCCCGTGTGCACGTCACTGTCCACACAGAGACGAGCGAGATTCTCCTCAACGCGCTGGACCTCCGGGTCCTCACCGCCGAGCTGGTCGGCGCCGCCGGCCGGAGCATCGATGCGTCCGTCTCCTACGACGCCCCCGAGGAGCGGGTGATCCTCACCCTGGCCGAGCGGGTCGAGGCGGGCGATTGGTGGGTGCACCTCACCTTCACGGGCATGATCAGCGAGTCGCTGCGCGGGTGGTACCGCTCCACCTTCACCGACGAGTCGGGCGAGGAGCGGGTCATCGCCACCACCCAGTTCGAGGCCACCGATGCCCGCCGGGCCTTCCCGTGCTGGGACGAGCCCGATCGCAAGGCGGTGTTCTCGGTGACGCTGATCGTGGACGACGGGCTGCTCGCCGTCTCCAACGGCCCGGTGGTCGAGGACGAGGACCTCGGCAACGGGAAGCGTCAGGTCCGCTTCGGCGACACCATGCCGATGTCGACGTACCTCGTGGCCTTGGTGGTCGGCCCCCTCGTCGCCACCGAGCCGGTCGACGTCGACGGCACACCCGTCCGGGTCGTGTGCGTGCCGGGCAAGGAGCACTTGGCCGAGTTCGCCGTCGACATCGCAGCGCACTCCCTGCGCTACTTCACCCGCTACTTCGACATCCCCTATCCGGCCGAGAAGCTCGATCTCGTCGCCCTCCCGGACTTCGCCATGGGCGCCATGGAGAACCTCGGTGCGGTCACGTTCCGCGAGAGCCTCCTCCTCATCGACCCCGCCGCCGCGTCACGCGTGGAGCTGGAGCGCATCGCCGACGTAGTGGCCCACGAGGTCGCCCACATGTGGTTCGGCGATCTCGTGACGATGAAGTGGTGGAACGGCATCTGGCTCAACGAGGCGTTCGCCACGTTCATGGAGCTCTTGTGTGTCGACGACTTCCGGCCGGAGTGGAAGCGATGGGTCAGCTTCGGGCTGACTCGCGGCGGTTCGCTCGGCATCGATGCCCTTGCCTCCACGCGGCCCATCGAGTACCCGGTGTCGCGGCCCAGCGAAGCCGAGGAGATGTTCGACGTCCTCACTTATCAGAAGGGCGGCGGCGTCCTCCGCATGCTCGAGCAGTACCTCGGCGGTGACGACTTCCGACGCGGCATCGCGTCGTACATCGCCAAGCACCGCTACGGGAACACCGAGACCACCGATCTGTGGGACGCCTTGGAGGAGGCCACCGGCGAGCCCGCCCGGGCGACCATGGACACGTGGATCTACCAAGGCGGCCACCCGGTGGTGTCGGTCGCCGTCACGCCGGGCGGCGACGGCCTCGTGCTCTCGCAACGGCGCTTCCGCTTCCTGGCGGAGGCCGACGATCCCGCACTGTGGCAGATCCCGGTCCTCCTGCGGGCGTCGGTGGGTGGCGAGGTGGTGCGACGGCGGTTCCTACTCGCTGACCGCGAGCAGACGGTCGAGCTCGGCGGCCCCGTGGAGTGGGCGGTCGTCAACGAGGGCGGCTGGGGCGTCTACCGGGTGCGCTACTCGTCGCACCTGGTGCGCGCACTGACCGCCCAGCTCGCCGACCTCGACGCTATGGAGCGGTTCAACCTGGCATCCGACACGTGGGCGTCCGTCCTGGCGGGCGACACGCCGGTCGACGACTTCCTGGAGCTGGCCCGGCTGCTGGCGCCCGTCGAGGACGACCCGAACGTGTGGGCGGTTTTGGTGAGCGGGCTCGATCTCTACGAGCGGGCCGTGCCCGCCGACCGCAAGGCCACCGTCCGCGGACTCGTGCGCGACCTGTGCCGGCCGGCGTTCGAGCGGCTGGGGTGGACGCCGAAGCCCGACGAGCCGGAGACGGCGGCCACCCTGCGGGCCAGCCTGGTGCGGGCGCTCGGCGTGGTGGCCGAGGACGACGAGGTGCGACAGCGGGCCGTCGAGCTTCATGCCGCCGCCGCCGAGCCCGGTGCGGTCGACCCCGACTTGGCCAGTGCGCTGGTCGCCATCGTGGGAAGAATCGGCGGCGAGGACAACTACGCCGAGTTCCTACGGCGGTGGCGGCAGGCGACCACCCCGCAAGAGGAGCTGCGCTACCTGTACGGGCT
>JAHWLA010000189.1 GCA_019347595.1 Actinomycetota bacterium | reverse complement strand
CGACGAGCTGGTCGAGCACGACGAAGTCCTCGGGCTTCACCGACGGCTGCAACGACCCCGCAGCGCACGGCCCGACGAGCCGCTGCACGCCGAGCTCGCGCATGGCCCACACGTTGGCCCGGTAGTTCACGCGATGGGGTGGCACCTCGTGGTGCACGCCGTGTCGGGGAAGGAACGCCACCGAGCGGCCCTCGATCGTGCCCACGGCGACGGGCGCCGAGGGCGAGCCGTAGGGCGTATGGATGGGCACGTGCGTGACGTCTTCCAGGAACGAGTAGAAGCCCGATCCCCCGAACACACCGATCTCCGCCGTCCGGCGGGACGCCGAGCGGCTCACGCGGAGGCGGCGGAGCTCTTCGACTCGGTGGTGCCGGAACTGGAACCGCTGTCCGCGGGCTTGGCCGCCGCGGGCTTCGACTCCGACGAAGACGACGACCCTGACGCCTCGCTCTTGGCGGACTCGCTCTTCTCGCTCTTCGACGACCCGCTCGTGGCCGCTGCAGGCCGGCTGTCCGTCTTGTAGAAGCCGCTGCCCTTGAAGGCGATCCCGATGGAGCCGAACACCTTGCGCAGGTCGCCCTCACACTGGGGGCATGTCGTCCGCGCGTCGTCCTTGAACGACTGGACGACCTCGAGGTGCTCACCACAGCTCTTGCACGCGTACTCGTAGGTGGGCATCGGTTTGCAGTCCTCCGGCGTTGGCACTCAGCCCTGGCGAGTGCCAAGTGTACCGCCGCTCCCCCTGTTCCTACCATGGCGATGTGACCCCCCTCGTCGTCGTGGCCGCCTATCTGGTGGGCACGTTCCCGACCGCCACGCTGGTGGCCGGCTCGCGGGTCACCAGCCAGGGGTCGGGCAACCCGGGCGCCTCCAACGTCTACCGGGTGGCGGGTCGCAAGGCCGCGCTGCTGGTGTTCGCGGGCGACTTCCTCAAGGGCGCGCTCCCCACCGCCGCGGGCCTGGTCATCGGCGGCCGTCCGCTCGCCTTGGCCTGTGGCGCGGCGGCCGTCGTCGGCCACTGCTTCCCGGTGACCCGGCGGTTCCGAGGCGGCAAGGGAGTGGCCACCGCGGCCGGTTTCACCCTCGCCGTCGAGCCGGTGATCACCACGGCGGCCATCGTCGCCTGGCTTCTCGTCGCCAAGCTCGCCCGCAAGGCGTCGGTGGCGTCGCTCGTCGTCGCCCTCGGTATCCCGACGGCGGTGCTCGCCGTCCGGGGTCTCGGCGCCGAAGCCGCCACGGTCGCCGCCGTGGCGGTGCTCGTCGTCGCCCGCCACGCCGATAACGTCGCCCGCCTGATGCGCGGCGAGGAGCGGACCCTGCGATGACGGTGAAGAAGGCGGTCATCCCCGCCGCAGGGCTGGGGACCCGGTTCCTCCCGGCTACCAAGGCGCAGCCCAAGGAAATGCTGCCAGTGGTCGACAAGCCGGCCATCCAGTACGTGGTCGAGGAGGCGGCCAGTGTCGGCATCCGCGACATCCTCGTCATCACCGGGCGCAACAAGAACAGCATCGAAGACCACTTCGACCACGCCGTCGAACTGGAGCGCAACCTGCGGGCGGGCGGCAAGGACGTTCAGATCAAGGAGGTGCAGGCCATTACCGAGCTGGCCGACCTCCATTACGTGCGCCAAGGCGAGCCGAAGGGGCTCGGCCATGCGGTGTCGGTGGCCCGGCAGCATGTGGGCGACGAGCCCTTTGTGGTCCTCCTGCCCGACGACCTCATGGAAACGTCGGAGGTGCTGAGCCGCATGATCTATGCGCACGCCGCCCACGGGGGATCGGTCGTGGCGCTGAAGGAGGTGGCGCAGGACGAGGTCTCGCTGTACGGGTGCGCCGCCGCCGAACCGGTGGACGACGGGCTGGTGCGCATCACCGGACTGGTGGAGAAGCCTGCGGCCGAGGACGCCCCTACGAACCTCGCCGTCATGGGCCGCTACCTCTTCACGCCGCAGATCTTCGACGTCCTCGAACGCGTGCAGCCGGGCAAGGGCGGCGAGATCCAGTTGACCGACGGCATGGCGATGCTGCCCGAGCTGTACGGCGTGGTGTTCCAGCACGGCCGCTACGACACCGGCAACAAGATCGACTACCTGCGGGCCACGGTGGAGCTGGCGCTCAAGCGCGACGACCTCGGCCCCGACTTCCGCCGGTTCCTGGCCGATGTGGCCCGCCGCGAGAACCTGACGTGAGCCTCGTCCCGCTGGGCTCGGCGAAGGCCCGAGTGCTGGCGGGGTGCGCGACCTTGCGCCCCACCGCCGTGCCGTTGCCGGATGCGCTCGGCTGCGTCACGTCGGTGCCGTTGATCGCCGACGCCGCCGTCCCCCCGTTCGCCAACACGGCGATGGACGGCTTCGCCGTGCGGGCGGCCGACACCGCGGACGCGCCCACGACCTTGACGGTGGTCGGCACGCTGGCCGCGGGTGCCGCGCCCGACGTGTCGGTGGGGCCGGGCGAGGCGGTCCGCATCATGACCGGCGCTCCCATGCCGCCCGGGGCGGACGCCGTGGTGATGGTGGAGTGGACGACAACGGCGGAAGGCGGCGGGACCGTCGTGATCGAACGTGCCGTCGCACCGGGCAACCACGTCCGCGGCGCCGGCGACGACATCCAGCCCGGGCAGCAGGTGTTCCCGGCGTCCACCGTCCTCCAGCCCGGCCATCTCGGCGTGCTCGCCGCGCTGGGGTTCCGCCGGGTGCCTGTCTTCACCCGTCCTCGCGTCGGCGTCCTCTCGACGGGCGACGAGCTGGTCGACGAAGGGCGTGACCTGAAGCCGGGCGAAATCCGCGACGCCAACCGCACGACGCTGCTGGCGCTGGTGCGCCAGTCGGGCTTCGAGGCCGTCGACCTCGGCATCGCCCGTGACGATCCCGACGAGCTCCGGGCCGCGTTCGTCCGTGGCGTCGAGGAGTGCCATGCCGTCATCACCAGCGGCGGCGTCAGCGTGGGCGACTTCGACTACGTGAAGGTGGTCCTCGACGAGCTCAGCGACGGGGCCATGCAGTGGATGCAGGTGGCCATCAAGCCCGCCAAGCCGTTGGCGTTCGGGACCATCGACGGCACGCCGGTGTTCGGGCTGCCCGGCAACCCGGTGTCGGCCATGGTGAGCTTCGAACTGTTCGCCCGTCCCGGCTTGCGGCAGATGGCGGGCCATCCCGCGCTCGAGCGCCCGCGGGTGCGCGCCGTCGCCGACGACGGTCTGCCCCGCACGCCGGACGGCAAGCTGCACCTCGTGCGCGTGCGCGCCGACTACGGCGACGACGGGCGGTTCCACGCGCGGTCGTCGGGCGGGCAGGCCTCACACCTGTTGCGGGCCATGGCGCTGGCCAACGCGCTGGCGCTGGTGCCCGACGGCGAAGGCGTGGCGCCGGGCGGGGACGTCGAGGTGATGCTGCTCACGTCGGCGTAGCCTGGAGCCATGCTCGTCGACCCGCACGGTCGCGTGGTGCGCGATCTGCGGATCTCCGTCACCGACCGGTGCAACTTCCGCTGCACCTACTGCATGCCCGCCGAGGGCATGACATGGCTGCCCCGCGACCAGGTGCTGACGTTCGAGGAGATCGAGCGGGTGGCGCGGGTGTGCGTCGAGCGGTTCGGGTTCGAAAGCATCCGCATCACCGGCGGCGAGCCGACGGTGCGGGCGCACCTCCCCGTGCTGGTGGAGAAGCTCGCGGCGCTGGGCGTCGACCTGGCGATGACCACCAACGGGATCAAGCTGCCCGAGGTGGCGGCCGATCTGCGGGCGGCCGGGCTGCGACGGGTCAACGTGTCGCTCGACTCGCTGCGCCCCGAGCGGTTCACGCAGTTGACGCGTCGGGATGCCGTCGACGCCGTCGTGGCGGGCATCGATGCCGCCGTTGCCGCGGGGTTCGATCCCGTGAAGGTCAACGTCGTCGTGATGCGCGGCGTCAACGACGACGAGGTGGTCGAGCTGGCGACGTTCGCCCGGGAGCGCGGGGTGGAGGCGCGGTTCATCGAGTTCATGCCGCTGGACGCCGACGAGGCGTGGAGTGCGGAAAAGGTCGTGCCTGCGGCCGAGATCGTGGCCGCCATCGCCGGCGTGTACCCGGTGGAGACAGTGTCCCAGGGCTCGGAGCCCGCTACCCGCTACCGGTATGTCGACGGGCGGGGTGCGTTCGGCGTGATCGCCAGCGTGACGGCGCCGTTCTGCGGGGCATGCGACCGGGTGCGCCTGACGGCCGAGGGCAAGTTCCGCAACTGCCTGTTCGCCGTCGAGGAGACCGACCTGCGGGCGCTGCTGCGGGGCGGGGCCGACGACGAGGCCTTGGCTGCCGCGGTGGCGGCCGATGTAGGTGGGAAGTGGGCGGGGCACAGCATCGGGCAGGTCCGCTTCGTGCGCCCGGCACGGAGCATGAGCCAGATCGGCGGCTGACCGCCGTCCGCTGCGCGCCGGCGGCGAGCCGTAGACTTGGCGTCCATGTCCGACCGTGGTCTCACGCACCTCGACCCACTCGGCCGCGCACGCATGGTCGACGTCACGCCCAAAGAGGCCACGCATCGCCGGGCCGTAGCCCGGTGCAAGGTCTTCATGAAGCCGGAGACGACGGGGATGGTGGCGAGCAACGCCGTCACCAAGGGCGACGTGCTGGCGGCGGCCCGCATCGCCGGCATCCAGGCGGCCAAGCGCACGCCCGACCTCATCCCGCTGTGCCACCCGCTGCTGGTGGGGTCGGTGTACGTGAACTTCACCTTGGGCGACGACAACATCGAGGTCGAGGCCCAGGTCGAGACCATCGACCGCACCGGCGTGGAGATGGAGGCGCTGACGGCGTGCGCGGTCGCCGCGCTGACGATCTACGACATGTGCAAGTCGAGCGACCGGTCGATGACGATCGGCGAGCTGACGCTGTGGGAGAAGACGGGCGGGCGCTCCGGCGCCTACCGCCGCACGGAGCTGTAGGGCCACCCGGCGCCGCTGGGACGGCTGGAAATAACTGGCACAGGCTGGCGTCGAGGCGCTTGTCGTAGTAGGAACTAGTACCGATCACTTTCCGGCCCGGCTGCTTCCCCCCATCCACCGCAGCCGCATCGGGCCGATGTACCGTCGCCGAGTCGCAAAGGTAGGTCGAGGAGCTTTGACCATCGTGGTGCTGCTTTTCCTCGCCGTGATATGGGCCGCCGTTCTGGTTCCCCCGCTCCTCCGGGCGCGGGCCGAAGGGAGGCCGGCCGATTCCATCGGCAACTTCCGGCGTCAATTGCATGTGCTCCAGCGCACCGGTCCCGGCATCTCCGTCCCGCCCGCCAACAGCCTGGGGTCGCTCATGGCACCCCGGCCGGTGTCGTCGGGGATGTACG
>JAHWLA010000188.1 GCA_019347595.1 Actinomycetota bacterium | reverse complement strand
TGGCGTTGGGCGTCGTGGTGCCGTTCCCCCGTGACGTCCCGGATGCCTCGCTCGTGGTGCGCACAACGCCGGCCGGGCCCGGTCTCGTCGACATCGAGGTGGTGACCGACGACCCGTCGCTGGGCCACGGGGTCGACTGGTTCGAGGTCTTCTCCTGGCAGGGCGGGGGATCGCGCCACGCCGAGCTCGTCGCATCCGGCGAAAACGTGTGGCGGGCGGAGCACGCCATGCCGGTTGGCGGCACCTGGAAGACGATGATCACCTACGCCGACGGCGCCCAGCGCGGTGTCGTGTCGGTGTTCCTGCCCGAGGACGAGACGATCGGTGCGTCCGAGGTCCCGGTGGTCGCCGAGCGGCGGTCGCCATTCGGCTCCGAGCAGGCGGTGCTCCAGCGGGAGGCCCACGAGGGGCCGACGTGGCCTGCGGTGCTCGCCTACCTGTGGGTGGCGTTGTCGATCTTCGGCGTGCTGGCCGTGCTGGTGGCGGGCTACGTGGCGCTCGACCGGCGACGGCGGGCGGGCGTGTGGCCGCTCTCGAAGCCGCCTCTCGAAGGCCGGCGGGTAGTCGTCACCGGCGCCGCAGGCGGCATCGGTCGAGCGGTGACGACGGCGTTGGAGCGCAACGGCGCCCGGGTCGTCGGCATCGATCGGGTGGAGGCGCCCGGGGTCGTCGCCGCCGACGTGACCGACCCGGTGGCCGCCGGCGCCGCGGTGGCGGAGGCATCCCGTCGGCTGGGCGGCATCGACGTGCTCGTCAACAACGCCGGAGTGGGCACCGCGGGCGACAGCGGCGCGACGCCCGACGCCCGCGCCCAGGCGACGGTCGCCGTCAACCTGTTCGGCGTGTGGAACGCCACCGCGTCGGCCATGCCCGCGCTGCTGGCGGCACGGGGCCAGGTGGTCAACGTGGCGTCGGGGCTGGCCGTGGCCACAGTGCCGTACGCCGCGGCGTACTCGGCCAGCAAGCGGGCGGTGCTGGCCTACGGCGACACCCTCCGCATGGAGTACGGACGGCGGGTGGCGGTGTCGGCCGTGCTGCCCGGCTACATCCGCACGTCGATTCACGCGGGGCCGGCCGCCGACGGGGTGTCGCTCGACGGCATCGTCCCCCACGAGCCGGTGGAGGCGGCGGCCGCGGCCATCGTGGCGGCCATCGAGACGCGGCGGCGGACGGTGGCGTCGTCGCCGTCCACCCACGTGCAACTGCTGGCGGTGCGGTGGTTCCCCCGCATCGCCGAGCGGGTCATCGCCCGGCGGGTGGCCCGGGTGGAACGGCGGCGGCCCAAGCCCACGTTCGTGCTGTACCCGGAGGTTGTCGCCTAGCCCACGCCGTTCTCGTTACGGAACTGCGCACGGGAGCGCGCACTTTCGAAACGAGAACGGGGTCAGACGGCGCAGGTGTCGCCGTCGCAGCCGGGCGCGGCGCTCGCCTCGACGTCGGCCCACCGGCGCTGGAGCACCCGCAGGAGGACGTCGGGCGGCTGGGCGCCTGCGATGCCGTAGGCGCCGTCGATCACGAAGAACGGCACCCCGGTGATGTCGAAGTCGCCCGCCGCCCGCTCGTCCTCCCGCACGGCCTCCGCGTAGAGGCCGGCGTCGAGCGCGGTGCGCACGTCGTCCTCGTCGAGCCCGGCTTCCACGGCCAAGCGGACGAGCGTCTCGCGGTCGGCGACGGGTTCGCCGTCGGTGAAGGTGGCCCGCATGAGGCGCTCCTTGACGGCAGCCTGGACGCCACGGTCGGCGGCCAGGTGAAGGAGGCGGTGGGCGTCGAAGGTGTTGCCGGCGCGGCTCCGGTCGAAGCGGAAGTCGATGTCCACCTGGGCGCCGGCGTCGACGATGCGAGCTGTCATGGCCCGGGCTTGGCCGACGGAGACGTGGTACTTGCGGGCCAGGCGCTCGGCGTAGTCGCCCTCCCGCTCGGCCGGTGCGTTGGGGTCGAGCTCGAAGGAGCGGAAGGTCACCTCCACCTGGTCGCCGTGCTCGAAGCGGGCCAACGCCAGCTCGAAGTTGCGCTTGCCCATGTAGCACCACGGGCACACGACGTCGGACCAGATGTCGATCTTCACAAGGGGTCCAACGCTACGCCGCGGCGCGATCATCCCGCCCATGGAAGTCGTGGGGTTGGACGCGTGCCGGAGCGGCTGGGTCGGCGTGGTGCTGGAGGATGGAGTCTTCGCCGGCGCGGTGGTGGCCGCCTCTGCGGAAGAGGCGATCGCGTCGTGTTCGCCGACCGTCGTCGGCGTCGACATCCCCATCGGCACCACGGCGATCGGCCGGCGGGCGTGCGACGTGGCGGCGCGGGTGTTCGTGGGGCCGCGGCGCCACAGCGTGTTCCCGGCGCTGCCGACGTCGGTGATGGACGCCGCCGATTACGCCGAGGCTGCCGCCCGCTGCGTCGCCGTGTCGGGCCAGGGGTTGTCGAAGCAGTCGTGGGTGCTGGTGGCCAAGACGCGGGAGGTGGCTGCCCTGCGCCATCACGTCGGCGTACCCGTCCACGAGGTGCACCCCGAGGTTTCGTTCCGGGCGCTGGCAGGCGAGCCGCTGCGTTGGGCGAAGACGACGTGGAACGGGCTGGCGCTGCGCCGGCGCCTGCTCGCCGAGGCGGGCATCGTCGTCCCCGACGACGTCGGCGCGGCCGGTGCGGCCGGCCCCGACGACGTGCTCGACGCCGCCGTCGTGGCGTGGAGTGCCGCCCGCATCGCGGCGGGCACGGCGTCGTCGCTCCCCGACCCGCCCGAGGACGGCATCGCTATCTGGTACTGAGCCCGAACGCGAACCGGAGGCAGGAATGCCCGCTGAGCGGGCATTCCTGCCTCCGGAAACTGCGTGCGTGCCGTTCTACGAGCAGCCGCTGGTGGTGCCGCAGCTCGGGCACGCATGGCACGAGCCCGCTCGCTGCATCTGCACGCCGCACTGGTAGCAGTAGGGCGCATCGGAGTGGGCGGGCATCGGCGACAGCACCTCGGGGGCCGCCTGCACGACGGCCTCGGTGGGCGCCGCCAACACGATGCCCTCGGTGGGCGTGGTGTTCTCCTCCACCCCGGGCAGCGTGGGCTGGGTGCGCTCGTCCGTGGTGAGGATGCCGAGCTCGGCCCGCTCCTCGTCGGGCAGGTAGTCGACCGCCAGCCGGCGGAAGATGTAGTCGACCAGCGACGAGGCGATGCGCAGGTCGGCGTCGTCGGTCATGCCCGCGGGCTCGAAGCGCATGTTGGTGTACTTCGACACGTACGTGCGCAGCGGCACCCCGTGCTGGAGCCCCAACGACACCGAGATGGAGAAGGCGTCCATGATCCCGGCCAGGGTCGAGCCCTGCTTGGAGACCTTCATGAACACCTCGCCGGGACGGCCGTCCTCGTACTCGCCGACGGTGACGTAGCCCTCGCAGTCGGCCAGCCGGAAGGCGAACGTGTACGACTTCCGCCGCTTGGGCAGCCGCTCCCGGATGGGCTGCTTCACCACGATCGTGGTCTGGTTGGCCAGCGCCTTCTCCAGCTCGGCCACCTTCTCGGCCAGCTCGGCGTCGTGGGCCTCGGGCGTCCCCGCCGCCACGCCCTTCTTCACCGTGGACAGCGGCTGGGCCACCTTGCAGTTGTCGCGGTAGACGGCGACGGCCTTGAGCCCCATCTGCCAGGCATCGATGTGGAGCTGCTCGACCTCCTCGACCGTGACCTCCTCCGGCATGTTGACCGTCTTGGAGATGGCGCCGGAGATGAAGGGCTGCACGGCCGCCATCATCCGCACGTGCCCGGTGTAGTGGATGGTGTTGTCGCCCATGGAGCAGGCGAACACCGAGAGGTGCTCGGCCTTGAGGGCGGGCGCCCCCACGATCGACTTGTGCTCGTCGATGTAGGCGACGATGGCGGTGATCTCGTCCTCGGAGTACCCCAGGTTGCGCAGCGCCCGCGGCACCGTCTGGTTGACGATCGACATCGTCCCGCCGCCGACGAGCTTCTTCATCTTGACCAGGCCGAGGTCGGGCTCGATGCCGGTGGTGTCGCAGTCCATGAGCAGGCCGATGGTGCCGGTGGGCGCCAGCACCGAGGCCTGCGAGTTGCGCACGCCGTAGCGCTCACCGAGCTCGACGGCGCTGTCCCACGCCTCCTGGGCGGCGTCGAGCAGGGAGGTCTGCACCTTCTCCTCGTCGATCTTGGCCACCTCGTCGCGGTGCATGCGCAGCACCCGCGTCATGTGCTCGGCGTTCTCGGTGTAGCCGGCGAACGGCCCCATGCGGGCGGCCGTGCGGGCCGACGTGGCGTAGGAGTGCCCGGTCAGCAGCGCGGTGATGGCCGCCGCCCACGCCCGGCCCTCGTCGCTGTCGTAGGCCATGCCCAGCGCCATGAGCAGGGCGCCCAGGTTGGCGTAGCCGATGCCGAGCTGGCGGAACCGGCGCGACGTGGCAGCGATCTTCTCCGTCGGGTAGTCGGCATTGCCGACGAGGATCTCCTGGGCGGTGAACACCACCTCGGTGGCGGCCCGGAAGCCGTCGACGTCGAAGACGTCGTCGTTGCCGAGGAACGTCAGCAGGTTGAGCGAGGCCAGGTTGCACGCCGAGTTGTCGAGGTGCATGTACTCCGAGCACGGGTTGGACCCGTTGATGCGGCCGGTGTTGGCCGCCGTGTGCCACTTGTTGATCGTGGTGTCGTACTGCATGCCGGGGTCGGCGCACTCCCACGTCGCCTTGGCGATCTGGCGCATGAGGTCGCGCGCCTTGACTGTGCGCACCACCTCGCCCGACGTGACGGCCACCAGGTCCCAGTCGCCGTCGTCGACGACCGCCTGCATGAACTCGTCGGTCACCCGCACCGAGTTGTTGGCGTTCTGGTACTGGATGGAGTGGCTGTCCTTGCCGTCGAGGTCCATGTCGAAGCCGGCGTCGCGCAGGGCGCGGGCCTTGCGCTCCTCGATGGCCTTGCACCAGATGAAGTCCTCGATGTCGGGGTGGTCGACGTCGAGGATGACCATCTTGGCGGCGCGGCGCGTCTTGCCGCCCGACTTGATGGTGCCTGCCGAGGCGTCGGCGCCCCGCATGAAGCTGACGGGGCCGGAGGCGGTGCCGCCGCCCTGGAGCGGCTCGTAGGACGAGCGGATCTTCGACAGGTTGATGCCGGAGCCCGACCCGCCCTTGAAGATCGTGCCCTCCTCCTTGTACCAGTCGAGGATGGCGTCCATCTTGTCCTCGACGGCGAGGATGAAGCAGGCCGACGCCTGCTGGGGCACGCCCGCCACGCCGATGTTGAACCACACCGGCGAGTTGAACGCCGCCTTCTGGTGGACGATCAGGTACTTGAGCTCGGCGTTGAAGACGTCGGCCTCGGCCCGGTCGAGGAAGTAGCCGTCCTTGAGGCCCCACTCGGTGATGGTGTCGGCCACCCGGTCGGCCACCTGCTTGAGCGACCACTCCCGCT
>JAHWLA010000187.1 GCA_019347595.1 Actinomycetota bacterium | reverse complement strand
CCCCCCAGGAACGTGATGCGGACGGGATCAGCCAACGAGATCAACCGGCGTCGGGGCGTCGTCGCCGAGCTCGGCCAGGACGGCCCGGGCCGTGTCCTCCAACCCCGCGGGCGCCGGGCCCATCGGCAGTCGGCACTCGCCCACCCGGTGGCCCAGTGTCCGCATCATCGCCTTGCTGGGCAGCGGGTTGGGCGTGGCGTCGCTGCTCTCGAACACGAACGACCGCAGCATCCGGGCGTTGATCCGGCGGGCCGTCTCCACGTCGCCCTTGCCGAAGGAGGCGAGCATCTCCTGGTGCAGCGCGCCGGTCCAGTGGGTGGCCACGCCGACCGTGCCGACGGCGCCGACCGCCAACAACGGGAGCGTGTTGCCGTCGTCGCCGCTGTAGAGCTCGAAACCGGCGGGCGCCTCGGCCAACAGCCGCGCCGACGAGTACGGGTTGCCTGTGGCGTCCTTGACCGCGACCACGTTGGGCACCTCGCGAGCGAGACGCAGGATCGTCTCGTTCTCGATCTTGCGGCCGGCCCGCACCGGGATGTCGTAGAGCACGACCGGCAGCGACGTGGCCTCGGCCACCGCTCGGAAGTGGCCCTCCAACCCGGCCTGCGACGGCCGGTTGTAGTACGGCGTCACGGCCAGCACGCCGGCCGCGCCCACCTGCTCGGCCACCTTGGCGCCCTCGATGCTGTGCGCGGTGTCGTTGCTGCCCGCGCCCGCGATCACCGGCACGGTCACGGCCTCGACGACCGCCCGCCACAGGTCGGCCTTCTCCTCGTCGGTCAGCACCGGCGCCTCGCCCGTGGTTCCCGCCACCACCAACCCGTCGTTGCCGTTGTCGACCAACCACTTGGCCAGGCGGGCCGCGGCGTCGAGGTCGAGCCGCCCGTCCTCGTCGAACGGGGTGACCATCGCCGTGAGCACGGCGCCGAATCGGGCGGTCATGACTGTTCCTCCTTGGAGCGCTCGATCCCGAGCGTAGACAGCAGGTCTTCGTGCAGCTCGAACCACACCGTGTGGTACGAGTCGATCACCGGCAACGTGAACCAGTCGAAGTCACCGGCCTGCACCCGCGCAAGCGCATTCGCCAGTCGGAGGCCGTAGCCGCCGAACCAGTCGACGATGCGGGCCAACTCGGCGCACAGCACCTGCGCCTCGGCGTCGAGCTCCACCAGGCGGGCGACGACCGAGGCGTCGTAGGCGCGATCGTCGTGATCGTTGATCACCGGGCGCCCGTCCACGGTGCGCATCTGCCAGTCGGTGCACACGGCCAGCGCCCGTCGGTTGAGCGGCAGGAAGCGTTGGTAGGCGTCCGCCAGCCGCGCCCGCCGCTCGGGGTCGGCCATGACAGCGGCCACCTCCCGGGCGTGGCGCACGCGCCCCTGTGGGGTGAGGGCCCAGCCCGACACGCGCCCGTCACGGCGCAGCACCATGCCTGCCGCCGCTAAGCGGTCGAGGAGGTCGGCGAGGACGTCGACCGGCTGGTCCAACGACGCGGCAAGGGCGTCGGTCTCCGCGAAGCCCTTCAGACGAAGGGCATGCAGCACGACGAACTCCGTGTCGGCCGCCCGGTTCATGCAGGGCAGGCTACCCGCCGAGGGCAGCCCGCCCGGTGGGCTCAGGCCGAGCGCCGGTCGCCTTCGGCGAGGGCGAACGCCTCGTACTCCTCGCCCGTATCGGCCCAGTCCTCGAACTGGATGACGCCGAGCTCGCCGAACCGCTCCCGCAGCCAGCCGTCGCCCGCATCGAGCAGGCCGAGCTTCTTGCAGTTGGGGACGATCTTGGAGAACAGCATCTGCTGGAAGACGGGCCGCTCGGGCGACATCTGCACGATCTCGACCGCCTCCTTGACCGGCAGGCCCATGCGGTCCCACACCTCCTGCTGGAGGAAGCGGTCGCGCATGCGCACGGCGGCCTCGAAGGCGAACTCCTGGCGTTCCCGCAGCTCGGCCTGCGTGAGCTCTGTGTAGTAGTCCTGGAGCGACAGGACGCCGAAGGCGACGTGGCGGGCTTCGTCGCTCATGACGTAGCGCAGGAGCTGCTTGAGCAACGGCTCGGTGGTGAGCTGGTGGATGAAACCGAAGGCGGCCAGGGCCAGCCCCTCCACCATGATCTGCATGCCGAGGTAGGTCATGTCCCAGCGGCCGTCGGCGATGATGTCGTCGAGCAACAGCTTGAGGTGGGCGTTGATCGGATAGTGACCGGACAGCTTGGTGTCGAGGTACTTGGCGAACACCTCGACGTGGCGGGCCTCGTCCATCACCTGGGTGGACGCGTAGTACTTGGCGTCGATCCACGGGACCGTCTCGACGATCTTCGCCGTGCACAGCAGGGCGCCCTGCTCGCCGTGCATGAACTGCGAGAGCGTCCAGTTCTGGCTCTCGCAGCCGAGCTCGATCCACTCCTTCTCCGTCCACTTCTCGAAGCACGTTCCGGAGAGGTCCATGCCGTACCCGAGCCCGCCCATCTGCATGGCGTTGGCCATGACGACGGCCTCCTGGTCGACCTCGGTCTCCCAGGCAAGGTCTTTCTCGCCGTCCCACATGGAGTGCTTGGCCTTCTCGTAGAGACGGTTGAGCTTGGGCTTGGCGCCCTTCTCGTAGTCCCAGGTGAAGATGGCGGCGGCGTTGTCCTCCACGGCGTGGATGGCCTCGTCGACGTCGGTGTTGGTCACCGACAGGATCGCCTCGAGGTCGTCGATCTCGGCGCGGCCGATGAGCTCTTCGTGGGTCTTTGCCATCAGGTTGTCCCCCTTGGACGGAGGCCGGGAAGGACGAATGCCCTCACCAGGCGTCGAACGGATGCGGCGTTGTCGATGCGGATGTCGGAGTCGCCCGGCGTGCAGGCGAAGGAGAGGACCAGGCGGGCGGCCCACTCGGCGGTGCGGCGGGCGTCGTCGGGAGCCAGCCACCGCTCGAGCGGCGGCGCGGCCACGGCGGCCGACACGGCCAGCACCTCGTCGAGCTTGGCGAAGGCCAGCCGGGGGAGCACCGCCTCGGGCTCGTGGGCGAGCAGGTACTGGAGGGCCTCGTGGCCGAGGATCCCGCGGCCCGCCTCGGCCATCCCGGCCACCAGCGTGTCCTCCAGCGTGGTGGCGGCGGCCATGGCCTCGCCCACGGCGGTGAAGTAGCGACGGGCCTCGCGGCGGGCCAGTTTCTCCACCAAGCCCTCCCTGCCGCCCGGAACCACCCGGTACACGGTGGCCCGGCTGACGCCCGCCTCGCGGGCCACGTCGTCGAGCGTCGTCTTCGACACGCCCCAGCGGGCGATGCAGCGCAGGGCGGCGTCGAGCAACCGCGTCTCGTTGACGCTGCGACGGGCGGCCTCCGGCCCCGCGTCGCCCACCACATCGGGCGCCTGCTCCGGCGCCAGGATGGCGGTGCTCATTGCTGAGACACTAACACCGGATATGTCTCATCGTCTATAGGTCTCTTCGTCGCAGACGACTCACAGCCGGAGGCCCCCGACCAGCTCGGTGCGCACCAGCTCCTCCACCTGGCTGCGGTCGGTCAGGTCCCACCGGCCCTGCGCCCCGATGAACGACAGCAGCATGCGGGAGACGTAGTCGGCGGCGTCGAAGGCCGTCATCCCCTGGGGAAGGGCCTCGTCGGGGATGTGCGGGACGAGAAAAGCCCGAATGAAGCCGCGGATGCGGTCGCTGTCGACGTTGAGCTGGGGGATGAGCAGCTCGGGCTCGGTCTGGAGCACCTTCTGGAGGACCTCGTGCTCCTCGACCGCTCGGTGGGCGAACAGCAGCGCCTCGACCAGCAGCTCGGAGAAATCGGTGGCCCCGTCGACGGCGACGGCGAGGCGGGTGAAGAAGCGCGCCACCTCCCACGAGATCGTCTCGCGGACGAGCTGGTCCTTGCCGCCGGGGAAGTAGCGGTAGACCGTGGCGCGGGACAGCCGCGCCTCGCGCGCCACGTCCTCCACCGTGGTCTTGCCCAGCCCGTAGCGGGCGACGCAGGCGAACGTCGCCTCCAGGATGCGCTCGCGTGCCTCGTTGGCCATGCCCGGTTGTAGCGCACAGCGGCGTCGACACGCTGATTTCGCAGAACTCCGGGTGTACGCACGGACTACTGCAAAGTCGGTGCGCGGCGCGAGGCTGACGCCGTGGACGGTCGAGTGCGGGTGCAGGCGGGCGACCGGTGGTCGTGCGCCGGGTGCGGGCAACTGCTCACCTTCGACCGGCGCGGCTGGGTGCCGCAGGAGCAGCTCGACGCCTGCCGCTCGCAGTGCGACTGGACGCTGGTCGAGCGCGACGGCCGCCCCGTGGTCGACGGCCCGTCGCTGTAGCCCCCCTCCGCTGCGCGTCGGGCGGGTTTGCGTGTCGGGCGGGGTCAGAGCTGGCTGGGCGGGACCTGGCCGGGCGACTCCTTGACGTTGGCGACGATGCGCCAGGCGTTGTCGGTGTAGCGGATCGTCAGGTGGTCGAACTGCGAGCCCGCCGCCTCCCACACATCGAGCTGGCCCGGCGACACGCGGGCAGACCCCCGGCGGGCGTCACGGTGGACCACGACCTTGCCCGGCCCCTCCACGACGTCGACGGCGAGCACGTCGGGCCGGTGGAACCCGAATACCGCCTCGGCGGCGGCGTCACCGGAGACGTCGACGACGCGCACGTTGACGTCGGCGAAGCGGGTGCCGTCCTCGTCGGTGGCTTCGAGCACCGATGCATACCGTCCGCTGCTGACTCGGCGGAACACGTAGGCCCGTCTCGCCGTGCGGTTGTCGTCGTCGCCGACGGTCCGCGACTCCACCAGCCACGCCAGCTCGGCGTTGCCCTTGCCCCGGAACAGCCCGCACTCGGCGCTCCAGCCGTCGGCGGCCAAGGTCTCGCACCGGCCCTCGCTGAGCTCCCGCCGGGTGGCAGTCGACGGCGCCACGAGGACGGCGCCGCGACCGTCGATCACCGGACGAGGCGGCTGGGTCGTGCTCGTGGTGGTCGTCGTCGTCGGCCGGGTGGTGGTCGTCGGCCCCGTCGTCGAGGTGGCGAGCTCCACCGTGGTGGTGGTGTCCTCCACCGTCGTGGTAGTGGACGACGTGGTGGCGTCGGTGACAACCGCCTCGTCAGCATCGTCGGTGAACAGCGCGGCGAGCACCAGCGCCACCACCAAGGCGGCGGCCAAGCCGCCGAGGACGCCGAGGACCATGCGCTGGCGGGGGTCGAGACGGGGCTCGGGGGAACCGGGGTCGGGCGGCGGCGAAGGCGGAGGCGGAGGCGGCGGCGGCGTGGGCTCCATGAGGTGGTATCAGTCTCCGGCGGTGTCGGGCAGTCGGTAGTCGGTGAAACGGGCGCGGAGGTCCTTCTTGGAGAACTTGCCCACGCTCGTCTTGGGGACCTCGTCGATGAAGACGACGTCGTCGGGCAGCCACCACTTGGCCACCCGCGGGCGGAGGAAGTCGAGCAGCTCCTCCTTGGTGGCGGCGGCATCGGGCTTGAGCACCACGCAGGCC
>JAHWLA010000186.1 GCA_019347595.1 Actinomycetota bacterium | reverse complement strand
TTTAATCACATAGTTCCCTTACTCGTCGCTCGTCCTTTTTAGTGGGGGGGGGATTGGCCCGCCATTTCCACCACACGACCTTCCCAGGCCTGTTCTGGTGACTTTTGTGGGGACTGGGGTGCTATGGGGTCGCTTTGGCGACCACTTCGCACCCCAATTGCGGGGGCGGGTTTCGTAACGAGAACGGGGAGGGCGGGGTCAGGCGGCGGCGGCGTCGACCGGTTCGACAGCCGATGCGGCAACGGCCGGACGGGCGATTCGGCCGCCGATCCACGAGTAGGCCAGGCCCACCACCAACCCGCCCCCGACGACGTTGCCGGGGACCGTCCACAGCAGGTTGCGCCCGAGCATCCCCCAGTCCGCCACGCCGCCGAGTGCGCCCAACGCGAACATCGTCACGTTGGCGACCGAGTGCTCGAACCCCGAGGCGATGAACGCCAGCAGGGCCCACCACAGCACCACCAGCTTGGCCCCGTCGGTCGTGGCTCGGGCCGCCATCCACAGTGCCAGGCACACGAGCATGTTGCAGAGCACCGCCCGCCAGAAAAGCTGCGGCCCCGTCGCCGAGTGCTTCCCGTCGATGATCGACTTCGTCAGCGCCGCGCCCGGGCCGGTCGACAGCGTGCCGCCCCCGTGCACCAGCGCGGCGAACGCCACCGAGCCCGCCACATTGCCGACCAGCGAGGCGGCCCACACCCACGCCAGCTCGGCGCCCCGCACCCGACGGGCCACCAGGCCCTGGAGCATCACCATGACGTTCCCGGTGAACAGCTCGGCTCCCGCGAACACGACGAGCGTCAGCGCCACGCCGAACACCGCTCCCATGACGAGCTTGGCGAACGGCGAACCGGCCGCGACGAGCGGCCCACCAACGGACAGCAGGAGCACGACGGCGACGCCGACGTAGGCGCCCGCCAGCGCGGAGGACAGCAGGTAGGGCAGCGGCCGCCGGGCTTGACCGGCCTTGGCGGTCGACAGCGCGGCGTTGTCGTCGAGGGCGTCGCCGATGGGGATGGGCATCACAGGCTCCTTGCGTTCTCGTGCTCGGGTTCGGGACCGGGCGCCCATGCGTCGCGCAGGGCGGCCTCGACGTGGGCGCTCATGGCGTCCAGGCCGATCCTTCGGGCGGTGACACCGATGGTCTCACCGGGGTGGCGAATCGCCTCCCAGGCGCCGACCAGGGCGTCGATGGCAGCCGGGACATTGTCGCCGACGACGCGGCCGACCACCTCACCCACCTTCCCGTCGGCGAGGTCGGCGCCGACGAACACCTGGTAGCCGTCGCGGGTCTCGCCCGCGATGCGCACCTTGCCGCCCGCCAACCCGATGTCGCCCGACTGGTGCTGGGCGCAGCTGTTGGGACACCCGGAGACATGGACCCGCAGCGACGAGTTTCGCCCCAGGGCAGGCCGCTCCAGCAAGACCTTGCCCGCCTCGGGCGCCGACGTGATCCCGAGGGCGCACACGGCCGAACCGGTGCACGCCCGTACCCGGGCCACATGGCCCTCGCCCACCAGGAACACGCCCCGCTCGCGGAGCGCGCTGCGGATGGCGGGGATGTGCTCGTGGGCCACGTTGCGCAGCACCACATCCTGATCCCGCGAGATCGTCAGCGCACCGTCGGCGTACCGGTCGGCCAGGTCGGCCAACAGCTCCACCTCGGACCCGCACGTGTCACCCAGGGGGATGTCGACGGTGACCAGTGCGAACCCCGATGTGCGCTGAGGCCGGACGCCGGCCGACCAGCCGCCGGGCGGCCGCGTGCCGAGGATGGCGGCGCGGGTTTCGTCGGCCACTACGCCGACGTCGGGCAACGGGGGATGCTCACGCGCTCGGGCCTCGGCGAACGCCTGGTCCCAGGCAGCGCGGAAGGCCGCCGCGCCCAGCCTCGCGACGACGAACTTCATGCGCCCCTTGGCCGGGTGCTCGAAGTCGCCGTGGGCGCAGAACACGTCGATGAGTGCTTCGGCCGCCGCCTGCACGTCGGCGCGAGCGACGAAGTCGGCCAACGGCACGCTCAACGAGGGCGACTTGCCCAGGCTGCCGCCTGCCCACAGCTCGTAGCCCGGCTCGCCGTCGCGCACCACGGACACGAACCCCGCGTCGTTGATCAGCGCGTCCTCGCGGCACCGGGGAGAGCCGCCGAAGCTGATGTTGACCCGCGACGGCAGCTCGCAGTTGAGCGTGCCCGAGCGAGCCACGATGGCGTCGCTCACCGCTCGGGCGTCGGGGAAGCAGTCGAAGGGCTCGTCGAGCCCGACGCCCGCGTCCTCCGAGCAGATCACGTTGCGCAAGGTGTGCCCGCACGCCGAACGGGTGGAGAGGCCGTAGCGGGCGATGTCCTCCAGCAGCCGCGGCACGCGGCGGTCCTCGACCCAGTGGAACTCCACGTTCTGCCGCGTCGTGAGGTGGAGCCAATCGGGCCCGTCGCGCCGAGCGAGCCGGGCCAGCCCTCGGGCTTGTTCGGTGGTGAGGACACCGCCGGGCACACGCACCCTCACCATGAAGACGTGGTCCTGCAACTGGGCGCACACGCCCCACGTCTTGAGGGCGTAGCGCTCCTCGGGCGTGACCCAGCCGTCGCCGTCGGAGGCGAGGCGGGCGAGGTCCACGGGGAGTCCGGCGCGCTTGGCGGCGGGGATGTCGACGGCCATGTCCACCGTTCTAGGACACCGCCGTTTCCGCTCGGTTCGGGCGCCGTTACCGCGGCAACACCGTTTCCTTGCCGGTTTCTACCGGGTTTCTAGCGGGTGGGCTGGTACACGCCGAACTCGGCCCGCAGGACGTCGCTCACCTCGCCGAGGGTGGCCTTGGCCCGCAGCGCCTCCTTCATGGGGAGGAGCAGGTTCTGCGTGCCCCGCGCCGCGGCGGCCACGTCGTCGAGGGCGTGGCGCACGGCGTCCTGGTCGCGCTCGGCCTTGAGGCGCCGCACCCGGTCGGCCTGCTGGTGCTGCATGGCCGGGTCGATGGGGAAGACCTCGGCGGCCTCGACCTCGCCCTCGGTGTACTTGTTGACCCCGACGATGATCTTGTCGCCCGCGTCGACCGCCTTGGCGAACTCGTAGGCCGCCGCTTCGATCTCGTCCTGCATGAAGCCCTGCTCGATGGCGGACACCGCGCCGCCCATGCCGTCGATCTTGTCGAGGTAGGCCCACGCCCCTTCCTCGACGGCATCGGTGAGCGACTCCACGAAGTAGGAGCCCGCCAACGGGTCGACCGTGTCGACGACGCCCGACTCCGAGGCGATCACCTGCTGGGTGCGCAGGGCGACGCGAGCGGCCCGCGCCGTCGGCAGCCCGATCGCCTCGTCGAAGCCGTTGGTGTGGAGGCTCTGCGTGCCGCCGAGCACCGCCGCCATGGCCTGGATGGTGACCCGCATGATGTTGTTCTCGGGCTGTTGGGCGGTGAGCGTCGACCCGCCCGTCTGGGTGTGGAAGCGCAGCAGCTTCGACTTGTCGTCCTTGGCCCCGAAGCGCTCCGTCATGATCTTCGCCCACATGCGGCGGGCCGCTCGGAACTTGGCGATCTCCTCGAAGAAGTTGTTGTGCCCGTTCCAGAAGAAGCTGAGCCGGGGGGCGAAGTCGTCCACCGACAGGCCGGCGGCCACGGCCGCCTCCACATAAGCGATGCCGTTGGCGAGGGTGAAGGCGATCTCCTGGACGGCCGTCGAGCCCGCCTCGCGGATGTGGTAGCCGGAGATGGAGATGGTGTTCCACTGCGGGACGTTTTCCTGGCAGTAGGCGAAGATGTCGGTGATCAGCCGCATCGACTGCCGGGGCGGGTAGATGTAGGTGCCCCGGGCCACGTACTCCTTGAGGATGTCGTTCTGGATGGTGCCGCCCAGCGCCGTCGACGGGATGCCGTTCTCCTCGGCGACGAGCACGTAGAGCAGCAGCAGGATCGACGCCGTGGCGTTGATCGTCATCGAGGTGGTGACCTTGTCGAGCGGCATGCCGTCGAGCAGCAGGCGCATGTCCTCGATGGAGTCGATGGCCACCCCGACTTTGCCCACCTCGCCCTCGGCGCGGGGGTGGTCCGAGTCGTAGCCCATCTGCGTCGGCAGGTCGAAGGCGCACGACAGCCCGGTGGAGCCGTTGGCCAGCAGCAGCTTCCACCGCTCGTTGGTGGCCTCCGCGGTGCCGAAGCCCGAGTAGGGCCGGATCGTCCACGGGCGCCCTCGGTACATGTTGGGGTAGACGCCCCGGGTGTACGGATACTCGCCGGGCATGCCCAGCTTGGTGTCGGGGTCCCACCCAGCGAGGTCGTCGGCCGTGTAGACCCGCTTGACCTCGATCCCCGAGTCGGTGCGACGAACGTCCTCGGCCATAGCGCTCAGGTTACGGCCGAGGACGTTTCGCAGGCGAAAGCGACCGACCGCTACAGCGGCACAGGCGAGCCGAACTGGAGCGTCCAGCCCTTGGCGATCTTCAGGATCCGGGTGATCGTGGTGCCGGTCAGCATGCCGGGGAGGATCTCGCCCACGATGTCGTTGCGCGTCCCGTCGTAGATGATGATGTGAGTGAAGTTGCCGCCCGCCTGCTGGAGGACGGTGTTCACCGCGCTGCCCGAGTCGCCGGGGGCGCCCACGCCGTACCAGGCGAAGGCGTCACCGCCGCGGGCGTCCCAGATGGGCGCCACACCGGCTCGCGGCGTGCCTCCGGTGCCCACCGCGGTGCCATGCCCGAAGTGCTCGACGACGGTGGGCAGGGTGTCGGTCTTGATGCTCGTGGGGCCGCCCCACACCGGCATGGTGGGGTTCACCCACGAGTTGAGCTCGCGATAGATGGCGACCATGGCGAAGTCGTCGCCCACGCCGTTGTCGCGGGAGAGCGCGAACTTGCCGATGTGGTAGATGCCGGGCAGCTTGCCCGAGGTGGGTGGCGGGACCACGTAGGCGGTCACGTCGGCGTAGCCGCCGAGCGCATCGCGGGCGGCGCAGTGGCCCGCCGTCCCGAGTCCGAAGGTGGCCCGCTTCTTGAACACGTAGTTGGCCGTGCACCAGGCGAACCCGATGCCGTCGTCGTCCAGGCTGATGAGCCACTGGCCCGGCCGGATGCCCGGGTAGGCGAGGCCGACTGCCGTGGGCAGGGCGATGCCGCCGGGGCCGGTCGCGCCCTCCGGCACGCGCACGCCGTCGGCGCCCGCCGCCAGGACGCGCTCGTGGAACGCCTTGTCGTACCAGGCCGGGCCTACCGTCTCGATGGGCACGGCGCGGACGCCGTCGTGGCGCGAAGGCGCCCCCGCCGAAGGGGATGCGAGCAGGCCGAGAAGCGCCGCAACGAGCAGCGCGACGAGGGTTCGCCGTGGGGATCTCATGGAGCCAAGTATGCCCGTTTGCGCCGGTCGGCACTCAACCGCCGGCGATGAGCAGCACGCCGGCCAGCGCCAATGCCAGGCCGTACACCTGCGTGCGCACCAGGCGTTCGGTGAGCACGAGGCGGGCGAGCACAACCGTGACAACCGGGTA
>JAHWLA010000018.1 GCA_019347595.1 Actinomycetota bacterium | reverse complement strand
GTGCACGCCGCCGACATTCCCGTCGCCGTCGACGACCTGGCCGCGAGCCTGGCCGACGACCTGGTGGGGCCGCTGCGTCGCCGCCTGGAGCGGGGCCTGGAGGAGGGCGCCGACGAGGAGGCCGCGCTGGTGGTCGAGCGGGTGGGCGCGGCCTACCGGGAGACCAAGGGCAAGCGGCTGGAGCAGCTCGCCGCCGACCACGTGATCGCCGCCTTCTCACGCGGCACGTTCCTGGGGACCCCCGAGGGCGGGCCCCTGCGCTGGATCGTCGACGACGTGGGCGGGCCGTGCCCCGACTGCGACGACAACGCCTTGGCCGGCCCCACCCCCCGGGGCGAGGAATACCCCACCGGCAGGCTCCATCCGCCCGCCCACGCCGGGTGCCGCTGCCTGCTGGTGCCTGCCGGCCCCTAGAGTCGCCCTCATGCGTAATCCCGCGGAGGTGTCCCGGCCGCGTCGAGCCAACCGGGGCCGGATCACCCTCATCGCCGTCGCCGTGGCGCTGTTCTTCGTCCTCACGTCGATGCGGGGGCTGGCGAGCTTCTACACGACCTACCTGTGGTTCGACGAGCTCGGCTTCGGCGACGTGTGGCGCGGCGTGCTGGGCACCAAGCTCGCCCTCGTCGCCCTGTTCACGGCGGGCTTCTTCGTGCTGCTGTGGGTGAACCTGTTCGTCGCCGACCGGTTGGCCCCGCGCTTTCGGGCCATGGGGCCGGAGGACGAGCTGGTGCAGCGCTACCACGACGCCGTGGCCGGGCACGCGGGCAAGGTGCGCGTCCTGGTGGCGGCCCTGTTCGCCCTGCTTGTCGG
Organism: Actinomycetota bacterium; assembly: GCA_019347595.1. Taxonomy (GTDB): domain Bacteria; phylum Actinomycetota; class Acidimicrobiia; order Acidimicrobiales; family JAHWLA01; genus JAHWLA01. Next base: position 19,209 of record JAHWLA010000018.1, on the reverse strand, counting down.
CGGGGGAACGGCGGGCCAGTGGAACAACTGGCTGCTGTTCCGCAACAGCGTGGATTTCGGGACAAACGACCCGCAGTTCGGCAAGGACGTCAGCTTCTACGTGTTCCGCCTGCCGTTCCTGTCGTTCCTCGTCGACTGGCTGTTCGTCGCCGTCGTCGTCATTGCCGTCGTCACCCTCATCGCCCACTACCTCAACGGCGGCATCCGCCTCCAGGCCCCGTCGCAGCGGGTGGCGCCTCGGGTCAAGGGGCACATCTCGGTGCTGCTCGGCGTGCTGGCGCTGCTCAAGGCGGTGGGGTACTACCTCCAGCGGTACGAGCTGAACTTCTCCACGCGAGGCGCCGTGCAGGGTGCCACGTACACCGACGTCAACGCCCAGCTCCCGGCGCTCCAACTGCTCATGGTGATCTCGGTGGTGGCGTTCGTCCTGCTCCTGCTCAACATCCGGCGCCAGGGCTGGGTGCTGCCGATCATCGCCGTGGGGCTGTGGGCGTTCATCTCCGTCCTCGTCGGCGCCGTGTACCCGGCGTTCATCCAGAAGTTCCGGGTGGAGCCCTCCGAGGTGCAGCGCGAGGAGCCGTACATCCGGCGCAACATCGACGCCACGCGCGCCGCCATGGGCCTCGACAAGGTTCAGGTCAAGCCGTTCAACTACGACGAGCAGCTCACGGCGGGCGACCTCGAGGAGAACGCCTCGACGATCCGCAACATCCGCCTGTGGGACCCCGCCTACGTCACCCAGACGTACCAGCGGCTCCAGGAGATCCGGCAGTACTACCGGTTCAACGACGTCGACGTCGACCGCTACACCATCGACGGCGAGCTGCTCCAGACGATCGTGTCGGCGCGCGAGCTCTACAGCGAGGACCTGCCATCGCAGTCGTGGGTCAACCGCCACCTCCAGTACACCCACGGCTACGGCGCCCTGGTGTCGCCCGCCAACGCGGTGACGGCCGACGGCAAGCCCGAGTTCCTGGTGCAGGACATCCCCCCGGTCGGCACACCGGAGATCACCGAGCCCCGCATCTACTTCGGCCAGGGCCTCGACGGCTTCGTGCTCGTCAACACCAAGCAGAAGGAGATCGACTTCCAGGAGCCGGGCGGCGCCACCCAGGAGAGCACGTATGCGGGCGAGGGCGGCGTCCGCGTCGGGTCGTTCCTGCGCAAGCTGGCGTTCGCCCTGCGCTTCGGCGACCAGAACGTGCTGATCTCCGACCAGGTGACGTCGGAGTCGCGTGCGGTGTTCTTCCGCGACATCCGGGAGCGGGTGACACAGGCGGCGCCGTTCCTGCGCTACGACGCCGACCCGTACCCGGTCATCGTGGGCGGGCGCATCCTCTGGATCCAGGACGCCTACACCACAACCTCGCGGTACCCCTACGCCCAGCAGGCCAACGTGGAGGAGCTGCCGGTGGGCAGCGGCCTGAACACAGGGTTCAACTACGTTCGCAACTCGGTCAAGGTGGTCACCGACGCCTACGACGGCACGATGCAGTTCTACATCGTCGACCCCGACGACCCCATCGCCCAGGCCTACGCCAAGGCCTTCCCCGACCTGTTCACGCCGTTCTCCGACATGTCGCCCGAGCTGGTGGCCCACCTGCGCTACGCCGAGGACATCTTCCGGGTGCAGACCAACATGTACGGCCGCTACCACATCACCGACCCCGTGGAGTTCTACCGGGGAACCGACTCGTGGAACGTGTCGCAGGACCCCGGCTCGGGGCGCCCCTCGGCGCAGCCCCAGGAGGTGCGGGTGCTCGACGCCAGCGGCCGCCTGGTCCCGCGCCAGACCAAGCGCATGGACCCGACGTACCAGTTGCTGCGGCTGCCCGGCGACCAGCGCGAGTCGTTCCTGCTGCTGCGGCCCTTCGTGGCCGCCTCGGAGGCGGACAAGCAGCAGAACCTGACCGCCTTCATGACGGCCAAGAGCGACCCGGGTTCGTACGGCGTGCTGGAGGTGTTCGAGCTCCCACGAGGCGACCAGATCGACGGGCCGTCGCTCATCGACTCGCGCATCAAGGCCAACGCGGCGATCACCAGCGAGATCACCCTGCTCGACCAGCGCGGCTCGCAGGCGTTGCAGGGCAACATCCTGGTGCTGCCGATCAACAACTCGATCCTGTACGTGCGGCCGCTGTACGTGCAGTCGGAGAACAACCCGTTGCCCGAGCTGAAGCGGGTGATCGTGGTGTTCGCCGACCGGGCGGAGATGGCGCCCACGCTCCAGGAGGCGCTCATCAAGGTATTCGGTGCCGCGCCGGAGACGCTGGAGAAGGCCCCGGTCGATGCGGCGCCGCCGGCGGCGGGGCCGACAGAGACAACCACAACGCCCACGCCGTCGCCCGGCATCCAGGCGTTGATCGACCAGGCGCAGGCCGCCTTCGACGAGGCGCAGGCCGCGTTGCGCAACGGCGACCTGGCCGGCTACCAGCGGAAGATGAACGAGGTGGGCGCCCTTCTGCGCCGCATCGACGAGGAGCCCAACCAACAGTCCGGCTCCGCCTGACCCGCGTGCTGTCGTTCTGGTCCGTAGATCCGGCGCTCCAGCGCCGGATCTACGGACCAGAACGGGGGGTCAGGCTTGGGTGGCGAGGCGGCGGTAGGAGCGGGACCGCCACGCCAACGCCGTCACCACGATGCCGGTGATGCCCGCCACCGTGAACATCACGCCGATGCCGCGGTCGGGGCCGGTGCCGAACCAGTCGCCGATGAGGTCGGCGCCGACGCCGTCGGTCATGAGCGGCATGAACACCGTCTCGGCCAGCGGCGCCATGAGGAAGGCGGTCAGGGGCGAGGCCGCGTTCTCGACGAGTTGGGCGAACCCGAAGACGCGGCCTTGGCGCTCGTAGGGGATCGACCGCTGGAGGATCGTCTGCTCGGCCGCCTCGATGACAGGTATGAGCCCGAGCCACACCACCATGCCGACGACGACGAGGGCGATCGACGAGCGCACGGCGAAGACCGAGCACACGCCCCAGTTCACGAGGTTGCCCGCGAGCACGATGCGCAGCGGCCGGGAGCCGAGCCCGTAGCGGGCGACGAACAGGCCGCCAGCGATAAACGCCAGGGAGATGAAGCCCCACAGCAGGCCCCAGGCCTCCACGGACACGAGCTCGAGCCCGTAGGCGTCCATGAGGGCCATGAATACGCCGGCGAGGAGGTTGTTGAAGGCCGCCAGCCCGATGAGCATCGGCAGTCCGGGCACCGCTCGGATGGCCTCGACGGCGCCGCGCACGTCGACCGCCGGCGGTCGCTCGGCCCCGTCGGCGAGCCGCTCGGGTTCCGGTTCCGGCTCGTCGAGGCGGATGGTGACGATGTGGGCGAGGGCGACGAGGGTGAGGGCGAGCGCCAGGTAGTACGCCCATCCCATGCCGAGGCCGCCGATCACCAGCCCGCTGAACACCGACGTGATGGCGAACGACATGCCGGTCACGGTCCCTACCATCCCGTTGGCCCGGTCGCGTCGGTCCTCGGGAACGAGCAGGGTCACGCACGTGGACAGCACGATGCTGCGCAGTTGGCCGGCCACCGAGCCGAAGAGCGTCGAGGCGACGAGCAACCAGAACCACGGGCTGCGCAGGCGCAGGAGGCTCTCGCTGTCCACGGCGACGAAGACTGCGGTGGCGACCACGAAGCACGCGCTCGATATCGCCGTGGTGGCCACCAGCGCGGTGTGCTTGCGGTGCCGGTCCACGAACGTGCCGAAGGCGGGCCCGAGCACCGCCGAGGAGATGCTGAACGAGCCGCCGATCACACCGGTGGCGACGACCGATCGGGTTTCGAGGTACACCCAGAACGTCAGGGCGAACCAGAGGAACGAACTGGTGATGCCGGTGGCCAGGGTGTTGACGAGCAGGCGCTTGAACACCGAGGGCATGCCCGTGGTCGACGGCGAGTCGGCGGCGCGCGGTGGGAGGGTGTCCGTCACGCCGAGCTCGCGTCTGCCGTCGCGGCATCGGCCGCCACGCCGTCGAGCCACGCCTGCAGGCGTGGCTGCTCGCGCTCGACGACCGAGGGCGCCGCGTCGGAGAACAGGTAGCCCTGCACGTGCACGCCCGCGCTGCCCTCGGATGTGAAGGCGTAGAAGGAAAGGAACCCGGGCGCGGGCTCGTCGAGGCACAGGAGGAAGTGGCGGGGGAGCGACCGCTCCACTCGCCCCACGATCCCGTTGGCGTCGACCACCTCACCCGCACCGGCGATCCCCAGCGCATCGCGCACGGCGTCGATCAAGGCTTCCGGCGTGCCGGTGGAGGTGGCGCCCGCGCACAGGTTGGTGGCCCGCTGCCCCGGGAAGTGGGTGAGGTAGAGGCGGAGATTGTCGAGCATGGGCGCCCACCCGTTGCTCATCTCCTCCCAGAACTCGTTCTCCCAGTCGGCGCCGGTGCCGAAGGCGCTGGTGACGACGCGCACGGCGCACGTTCCGCCCGACTCCGCCTCCACGAGGAACTCGGTGACGAGCGGCGTGACCTCGGCGGCCGACCGGCCGACGAGGGCGGCCCAGTCCTCCTCGTAGGCGAAGCGGCGGGTGGGCTCGAAGGCGTTGACCCGCCCCCGCGACGTCATGTCGGGGCCCATGTCGAAGGCGATGGCGCCGCCCTGGCGCGGCTCGAGCCCGGTGGGCATCAGCCAGGCGCTGATGCCCTCGGCCGACGCGATGGCGTGCCACACCTGCTCGGCGGTGCCGGGAACGGTGAGCTCGAGCTCGAAGCGGTAGGGGACGTCGGGGGTCGTCATCGGTTCTCCTCGGAGGCGGGCTTGGGGTGAGCGGCCACCACCAGGCGGTGGGGGCGGCCGCCGTCGTGGTGGTAGCGGGCGGCCAGTTCGACGACCGCGGCGGTGAGCTCGTCGGCGAACGCGGCCCGGTCGGCGGCGGAACGGAAACGGATCTCGGTGTCGATGGCGAACGTGGGGAAGCGGCGGCCCGCGGCGTCCGCCTTGCGGGCCAACGCCCCCACCTCGCGTACGACACGGCCGGCCAGCGTGATGAGGTAGCGGGCCGACAGGCGGTCGCCCACCTCTTCCGGGCTGGCGCCCGTCTCGTCGATGGCAGCGGGAGAGACGACGTAGCTGGCGGCCGTCGCCCGCATGAGACGCTCGGCGATGCCGCCACGCATGCGGACCTCGGCCAGCTCGATGAGGCCGTGGGCTTCGAGCGTCTTGAGGTGGTAGTTGACCTTCTGGCGGGGGAGGCCGACGCGGGCCGCCACACACGCCGCCGACGCCGGCGTGTCGGCCAGTTCTGCCAGCAGGCGGGCGCGGATGGGGTCGAGCGCGGCCGCCGCCGTTGCCGGGTTCTCGATCACGTCCACGTCGCGCACCCGGGCATACTGCCTTTGACAAAAATAGTTGTCAAGAGAATTTCGAACGGTTCGGTTACCGGGGTTTCGTCGCCGACATGGCGTGCTGTACGACGGCCGGGAGCGCGGCGTACGCGCCGAGGTGGACGGGTCCCCGCAACGTCGCCTCGTCGTCGGCCCGGAAGCCGCCGCCGCCCGCCACGACATGTCGCCCGCGCCGGCTGCGCCAGGTGGTCAGGAGCCGTGCCGCCGTCCGCCGTGTGGTGGCGGCCACGAGCACCAGCGAGGGACGGAGCTCCTCCAGCAGCACGTCGATCGACGCCCGTGGGGTGTGGCCGCCGACGAAGACGGCCCGGGCGCCCGTGGTGGCGACGACCACGGTGGCCATGAGGAGGCCGATGTCGTGCTGCTCGCCCTCGGGGCAGAAGGCGAGGCACGTGGGGCCTCGGTCGTGGGCGGACGGCAGCATCGACACCAGGTACGACCGCACGAGCGAGGAGGTGAAGTGCTCGCGAGCGATGCTGCGCGGGCTGCCCCGCCAGCCCTCACCCAGCCGCCGCAGGACGGGGACGAGGACCTCGTCGCACAGCGCGGGAGGGGCGAGCAGCGCTCCCGCCTCGACGAGCGATGCGCGCGCCCCCTGCTCGTCGAACCGGTCGATCGTGTCCCACAGACGCACCCGCACTTCGTCTACCGCGCCGGGCGCCGGGCCCTCGACGCTCGCCGAGATGCGTTCCGCGGCCGCGGCCGGGCGCATGCCGCCGTCCACCAGTACAGCCACCGCCCGCACGCGAGCGACATCGTCCATGGTGTAGACGCGATGCCCGCCGCCGGTTCGCTCGGGGCGCAGGATCCCGTATCGGCGCTCCCAGGCCCGCAGCGTTGCCGCGTTGACCCCCGTCCTCAGCGCCACCTCGCTGATTCGCATGTCGAAGTTTCGCGCCGCGAATCCTCGACAATCTCACGCGGGAGGAATGTCGCCCGTGACAGGGGCCGTTGAGTGTGTGGCCGCCGGCGTGCGCCCGGTCGCTGCGAGAGGACCAGACGTGGACGCGACGGCAGCACTCGGAATGAATCGGCTTCTCCCCGACGGGGACGTGCCGGCACGTGAGGTGCTCCCTCGCCTCCTGCGGGCGGCCCGCGAGCACCTGCGGATGGAGGTGGCGTTCATCTCCGAGTTCGTCGACGGCGACCGGGTCTTCCGCCACGTCGACGCCGCGTCCTCCGGCGCTCCCGTGCGCGTCGGCGGCAGCGACCCGCTCGAGGAGAGCTACTGCGCACGCGTCGTCGACGGTCGCCTGCCCCAGCTCATGGTCGACGCCGGCCGAGTTCCCGAGGCGGCGGCATTGCCCGCGACGGCGGCCCTGCCCGTGGGGGGCCACATCAGCGTCCCGCTCGTCCTCTCCGACGGGCGGGTCTACGGGACGTTCTGCTGCTTCCGCGCCGACGCCGACGAATCGCTCAACCAGCGCGACCTCGAGATCGTCCGCATGTTCGCCGACGTGGCGACTGCGTACGTCGAGGCGGATGTGAGCGAGAGGCACCGTCGGGCGGCCGTGGAGGAACGGATTGCCGCGGCGATCGAGGTGGACGGGTCGCTGCGGACGGTCTTCCAGCCGGTCATTGGGCTCCGCGACGGCGCGCTGCTCGGCGTCGAAGCGCTTTCCCGCTTCGATGTCCGGCCCTATCGAGCGCCCGATGTCTGGTTCGCCGAAGCAGCCTCGATCGGGGTCGGTGCACGACTCGAGCAGGCGGCGGTGCGATCGGCGGTGCGCGGCCTCTCGCTGCTTCCGGAGTCGGCGTTCCTCGCGGTCAACGTGTCACCCGAGGCGGTCATGGCCGGCGTCCTCGACGATGTGGTGGCCCGCGTCGACGTCAGCCGGCTGGTGCTGGAGATGACCGAGCACGCGGCGGTCGCCGATTACGAGCTGCTCGAGGCGGCGCTGCGCCCGCTGCGGCGACGAGGCGCCCTGCTCGCGGTCGACGACGCGGGCGCCGGTTACGCCAGCTTCCGCCACATCCTTCGGCTCCGGCCCGAGTGGATCAAGATGGACGCGTCGATCACCCGAGGGATCGACGACGACCCGGCGCGGCTGGCGCTGGCCGACGCCATGGTCGGCTTCGCCGGGAGGATCGGGAGCTCGATCATCGCCGAGGGGGTGGAGACGCCGGGCGAGCTCCGTGTGCTCGAGTCGCTCGGTGTGACGGCTGCACAGGGCTACCACCTGGCACGCCCAGGGGAGATGACGGACGTCATGGCGTCGAGTCGGTGCACACAGAAGGAACGGTGCACGCAGGGCCGGTGAACCGGCCGGCCTCGCGCCTTACTGCGCTTACAGTTCGACCGCTTCCTCGTCGGCATAGGCGGCTGCTGCCCCCAGGAACCGAACTGCCCACTCCTGGGCCAGTTGCCGGTTCTCGCAGAAGACGATCGGCACGTTTGGGGTAGCGCACCTGCGCGGCAGCGAGCATCTCCGCCACCATCGACGGCGCCACGTAGGCCAGCCGGAAGACGTCGGCCCACCGGTCCTCGACGACGCCGACCACCTCACCGTCCACCTCGACGGCGTAGTCGCCGACCGTCAGCGCCCGTTTGGCCAGCGTCACCTGTTGGCGGTCGAACTTTCACGCGTACCGCTCGCGGGTGTCGACGACGATCTCGAGGACGCCGCCGGCGCTGCGACGGGTCGGCAACCGCATGCCCGGTCGGGTCTTCCGCGTGGTCTTCGCCGTCTGCCAGAAGATGCCCTCACGACCGCCCTTGAGCGTCGTCACCACGAACTGCGAGCGGTTCTCGCGGTACCGATCCAGCAGAGATCGATGGCCACCCTGCGCCGGGTGCACGACCGCACCGGCGTCTCTTCCACGATGTCCGGGTCGTCGGGCCACTCCCCTCGGTGGCAGTAGACCTTGGCGGTGCGCGGCCAGGTTTCTTTGGCCTTGAGCACGAGCGGATCGCGCCCGAGTGGCACCCAGAGGAGGTATGGCAGCGTCGAGTCCGGGTCCGGTTGCGGGCGATCCGGAACATCGCGCGCAGACACTACGCCGGCGGGCCTGCGACGGAGCGGGCGTCGCTACCAGTTGCGGAGGTCGACGGGCCAGGTCTCGATCACCGCGTCGCCCTCGACCAGGTGCATCCGCTCGTGGTAGGCGACGGTGGGGTCGACGTGGGCAGGGACGACCCGCACCCGGTCGCCGACGCGCATCGGCCCGGCCGCATCGGGGGCGAACGTGAGGTGCTCGTCCGAGCAGAACCACACCGTCCCGCCCGGCACCGTGGGGTTGCCGTGGTCCATCCCGAACGCCTTGAGCCCGCAGTCGGCGACGACCCAGCCGTCGGAGACCGATACCACCGTGGCCAGCACGGTGAGCGCCTGGCGGAACGGCAGGCCGAGCTTGCCGTAGGCGGTGTCCATCAACGCATACGAGCCCGCCTGGATCTCGGTGGCCCACGTGTTGAGGTCGTAGGTGCCCGTGCCTCCCGCCGACACCAACCCGTCGTCGCCGTCGACGTCGGCCGCCGCGTGCAGCAGCAATTGCATGCACCCCTCGACCAACTCGGCCCGCACCCCGCGCGCCTCGATGCCGACGACGTGGCCCTCGTAGCCCATGACGCCGCGCACGCGCAGGCCGCGGCTCCTGGCGTACGCCGCCAGCCGACCGGCCTCGGACGGCGGGCACCCGCAGCGGGGCAGACCGACGTTCACATCGATCACCACCTCGCGTACGCCACCCGCCACGGCGGCGTCGATCGTCGCCTCGGAGTCCACGGCGACCGTCACCCGCGCGCCGCTCGCCGCCACCGCGCCGAGCCTCGCCACGACCGGCGCCACGACCTCGTTCGCCAGCAACAGGTCGTCGCCCAGCCCGGCCGCCGCCATCCCCTCGACCTCGCGCACGGTGGCGCACGTGAACCCCGCGTGCCCGGCCGCGAGCTGCTGGCGCGCCAGCTCCGTGCACTTGTGCGCCTTGACGTGGGGCCGCATGCGCGCACCAGGCAATGCCTGCGCCATCACCGCCAGGTTGTGGGCCAGCGCGTCGGCGTCGACCAGCAGGGCGGGCGTGACGAGGGCGTCGACGCTCACGCCGGCCGGCGTCGACTCCGCCGGAGCAGCGCGGCGCCCACCGCCACCGATCCCAGGCCGATGGCAGCCAGGCCCGCGACATCGCCGCCGGTGATCGGCATCGGCTGCCCGCGCGTCACGACCCGGCCGAGCACGCGCGTGTCGTCCTCGGCTCTCACCGTGGGACGCCCCGGGTCGCCGGGATCGGCGGGCACGCTCGGCGGCGTGCGGCGCACGTAGAGGTCGTCGCCGCCGCGAACCGGCGCAGCCGCCGCCACGCCCGCGCCGCCGCTCAACAGGGCGACGCCCAGGGCAACCGCTGCCACCACTGTCCGCCCACCCGTCGTTCTCACGCGTCGAAGTATCGCATTGCGGTCGGCCGAAGCGGTGGTTCTTCGGAAAAACGCCGATTGCCGCGACGAAATCCGCCGCACCGACGTAGTGAGGGAAACACCGCATATCGGGAGGCGCCGTGCCGCAGCCGTACCCGTCAATCGAAGCTTCGGTGATCGACCTCCGCCGTCGTGTCAGCCGCGACACCGATGCGCTCATAGTCCGGTCCTGCGATCGCAAGCGCCCGTACGGGGAGCGCTGCGCCCGGCTGGTGGCCGAGCGCCGCCGTCGACGGGGCGAGCGGGTGTCGCCGTACCGCTGTTTCTACTGCGGCGCCTGGCACATCGGGGCAACGCCGTCCTACGAGGGGTTGCGCCGCATCGCGGACGCCATCCGCGACCTGCACGGCAACCGTCCTGGCATTGGTGCGGGCGAGAGGACTCGAACCTCCACCCCCGAAGGGACCGGGACCTAAACCCGGCGCGTCTGCCAGTTCCGCCACGCCCGCGCCACCGTCACCATAGACCGCCGCCCGGCGGTAGCCTCGGGTCATGCCCGAGCCTCTTCCCGCCGCCGTCAACCAGTTCATCGCCGGCGACCGGTCCAGCGACATCTACCAACGCCTCCTCAAGGAGCGCATCGTCTTTCTGGGCACGCAGGTCGACGACACGTCCGCCAACCTGATCTGCGCCCAGCTCCTCCTCCTCGCGGCCGAGGACGCCGAGCGCGACATCTCCCTCTACATCAACTCGCCCGGCGGGTCGGTGACGGCGGGCCTCGCCATCTACGACACCATGCAGTTCATCTCGTGCGACGTCTCCACGGTGTGCATGGGCTTGGCCGCCTCCATGGGCCAGTTCCTGCTGTGCGCGGGCAGCCCGGGCAAGCGCTATGCGCTGCCCCACTCGCGGATCCTCATGCACCAGCCGCACGGCGGCGTGCAGGGCCAGGCCGCCGACATCGCCATCCAGGCCGAGCAGATCATCTACCTGAAGCGGATGATGGCCGAGCGCATCGCCCTCCACACCGGCCAGACGATCGAGCGCATCGAGGCCGACTCCGACCGCGACCGCTGGTTCACCGCCGAGGAGGCTCGTGACTACGGCATCGTCGACAGGGTGATCGAGCGCGCCTCCCAGGCCGAACCGCTCAACGCCTGAGCCCCTTCCCGCTTCTGGTCCCCCGATCGCGCGCTATAGCGCGCGATCGGGGGACGAGAACGACGGGCATCCCGGCTGCACGGGGCACGACGCGGGATGATCTCCCCATGAGGTTTGTCAACGCGGGCGGGCGAGCGGCGCTGCTCGTCGACGGCCTGGTCTACGACCTGGCCGAGCTGTCGGGCGGCGATATCCCCGGCAGCCCCATGGAGGTCGTCACCGACCACTGGGACCGCGCCCTCGTGCTCCACGAGACGGGTGCGTTCGGCGGGGGAGCGCCAGTGGAGGACGTCCATCTCGGCCCGCCGGTACCCGCGCCCCACTCGGTGTTCGCCATCGGCATGAACTACCGCAAACACGCGGTGGAAGCGGGGCTCGACGTCCGCCCCATTCCCGCGGTGTTCACCAAGTTCCCGTCCAGCCTCACCGGGCCCTACGACCGGGTCGTGCTGCCGCAAGGGGAAGGCACCACCGACTGGGAGGCCGAGCTGGCGTTCGTGGTCGGCGACGGCGGCCGCAACATCCGTGCCCGCGACGCCCTCGACCACGTGCGCGGCTTCACCGTCGCCCAGGACATCTCGGAGCGCTTCGTGCAGATGGCGGCGAGCAACCAGTTCTCGCTGGGCAAGAGCTTCGACACCTTCTGCCCCATGGGACCGGCCATCGTCACGCTCGACGAGCTGGAGAACCCCCACGACCTGCGCATCACCTGCCGGGTGAACGACGTGCTCGTGCAGGACGAGTCGACCGCCGACATGATCGTCGACATCCCGCACCTCATCGAGCTGCTGTCGTCGGTCATGACGCTCTCCCAGGGCGACGTCTGCCTCACGGGCACGCCGTCGGGCGTCGGGTTCGGCCGCACGCCGCCGGTGTACCTGAATCCCGGCGACGTGGTGGAGACGACCATCGAGGGCGTCGGCACCATGCGCAACGTGTGCGTGGCCGAGGCCGATCTCGACGCTCCTGATTCGGGGTGAAAACGGCACCCCCGGTAGGATCGAGCCCACCGTGAGCAAAGCCGAAAGCAAGCCGACGCGCGTCATCTCCAACCGCACCACCGTGCGGCAGCGGGTGGTGGAGATCTGGCGCTACCGCGAGCTCCTCGTGGGCCTCGTCCGCAAAGAGCTGAAGGTCAAGTACAAGAACAGCGCGCTCGGCTTCCTGTGGTCGATGCTCAACCCCGCCTTGTACCTGGCGGTGTTCTACGTCGTCTTCCAGCTCGTGCTGAAGAACGGCATTCCCACATTCGCGATCTACCTGCTGTCCGGCCTGCTCGTCTGGAATCTGTTCTCCACCGGCCTGGCGGGCGCTACCGGCTCGGTCGTCGGCAACGCCGCCATCGTGAAGAAGGTCTCGTTCCCGCGCGAAATCCTCGCCCTCGCCTCGGTGGGCGCCTCCCTGGTGCACTTCTTCCTCCAGGCCTGCGTGCTGCTGCTGGCTCTCGTCGGGTTCCGCTACACGCCGTCGCCGACGTTCATGCTCCTGGTCCCCGTGGCGCTCGTCGCCCTGCTGCTCCTGGCTGCCGCCCTCGGCATCATGCTGGCTGCGGTCAACGTCTACGCCCGCGACACGCAGCACCTGTTGGAGCTTGTCTTGCTCGCGTGGTTCTGGATGACGCCGGTCGTGTACCAGTACCGGCTGGTGGCCGACCGGCTCCAGGAGAACGCCTGGCTCTACCGGCTGAACCCCATCACGCCGATCGTCCTCACCTTCCAGCGGGCCATCTACAACCAGACCGAGCCCATCGGCAACGACGGCAACAGGCTCGCCATCCTCCCGGCAGACGCCGGGCTCACCTGGTACCTCTTCCAACTGCTGGCCGTCGCCGGCGCGTCCCTCGTCCTCCTTGCTCTCGCCCTCAAGCTGTTCGGCCGGGTCGAGGGCAATTTCGCCGAGGAGCTGTAAGCCGGTGGCCGCCGCTGTCCAGGTCGACGACGTTGCCAAGCGCTTCCGCCTCTACAAGGAGAAGTACACCTCGCTCAAGGAGCGGGTGATCCACTTGGGGAAGGTGCCCTACGAGGAGTTCTGGGCGCTCCGCGACATCGACCTGACCATCGAACAGGGCGAGACCGTGGGCCTCCTGGGCCACAACGGATCGGGCAAGTCGACCTTGCTCAAGTGCATCGCGGGCATCCTCCAGCCCACCAGCGGCCGGATCGAAGTCGTCGGCCGCCTGGCCGCCCTCCTCGAGTTGGGCGCGGGCTTTCACCCCGAGCTCACGGGGCGGGAGAACGTTTTCCTCAACGCCTCCATCCTCGGCATGCCGAAGAAGGAGATCGCCAAGCGCTTCGATGAGATCGTCGCCTTCGCCGAGCTGGAGAAGTTCATCGACAACCAGGTGAAGCACTACTCCTCGGGCATGTACGTGCGCCTCGGCTTCGCCGTCGCCGTCAACATGGATCCCGACGTGCTGCTGGTCGACGAGGTCCTCGCCGTGGGCGACGAAAACTTCCAGCGCAAGTGCCTCGACCGGGTCAAGCGCTTCCAGCGCGAGGGCCGGACGATCGTGTTCGTCACCCACTCGGCCGACCTGATCCGCCAGGTGTGCGACCGCGCCGCCGTGCTCGACCATGGCGTGCTCGTTGCCCTCGGCACGCCCGGCGAGGCGGTGCGCGCCTACCGCGAACACCTGCTCCAGACGGATCGAGCCCACGAGGTCGAGCAGCTGGCGCCCGCCCTCGACGAGGACACGGCCGAGACCGACGCGTCGGTCGAGGTGGACGACGGGCTGTCGGCGCAAGAGCGCAAGCGCAACTTCAAGTTGCGCATCACCGACGTGCGCATGGAGCACCCGGGGGCGGGTGAGCGGCCGTACCTCCTGCCGGGCGAGCCCCTCGCCATCCGGGTCGCCTACGACGCGACCGAGCGCCTCGAGGACATCGTCTTCGGCATCGCCATCCACGACATCGAGGGCCGCTTGGTCTTCGGGTCCAACACCGACTTCCTCGGCGTGCCCGTCGGTGATGTCGACGGCCGGGGCGTCGTCACCTTCGAGACGGACGCCACGCCGCTGCTCGACGGCACGTACTTGGTCACGATCGGCGTGCACAGCCAGGACGAGGGAACGGTGTACGACTGGCAGGAGCAGCGCCACCAGTTCGAGGTCATGAACCCGGGACGCGGTGTCGGGCAGGTGCACCTGGGCCTCAACGTATCGGTGACGCGGGAACGGGGCGAGGACGCGGAGTTGCTCCGATGACGATCGACCACAAGCGGCTGCTGGCCGAGATCGAGGAGGAGGTGCGCCGCAAGCGGGAATCGGGCGACCTGCCGCCGCATCTCGAACGAGAGCTCGACATCGTGTTCGCCCGCTACGCGCCGGTGCGCGCCCTCGACGGCGACTTCGACCAGGTGCTGACCCGGGCGGAGCAGGCCACGTTCATCGACGTGCTGGCGCCCACGGCGTCGTCCCGTCCCGTCATCCCGCACGTCAAGCGGGTACTGCGCAAGAGCGTGGTGTGGATCTTTCGCTACGTCGCCCAGCAGGCCAGCGGGTTCAACGAAGCCATCGCTCGTGCCGTCCGCCTGCTCGGCACGCGGGTCGACGCGCTGGAGGAGGCGACGGGAACCCGTTCGATCGCCCCGCTCGTGGCGGGCGACGGCACGGCGACGATGCCCGACGCCGAGCACTGGCTGCCGGTGCTCGTCGACGCGCTGCGCGACGTGCAGGGCCGCGTGCTCCACGTCGAGTGCGGCAGCGGAGAACTGGTGCGGGCACTGGTCAACAAGGGCGTCGACGCCTACGGCGTGCACGCCGAGGGCGCGCCTGCCGACGCCGAGCTCGACATCCGTATCGACGGCGTGATGGAGCACCTCGGCAAGGTGCCCGCCGGTGCCCTCGCCGGGATCGTGCTCAGCGGCTGCGTCGACCGCTTCCCCAAGGCCGCCCTGCTGCGGCTGGCCGACCAGGCCGTGGCCCGGCTGGCGCCCGGTGGCGTGCTCGCCGTGGTGGGCACCGATCCGGTGGCGTGGGAGCGCGATCGTTCGCCCGTCGAAGTCGACCTCGGGGCCGGCCGTCCGCTCCACGCGGCGACGTGGGCGCACCTCCTCGTCGAGCGCGGCCTCCACGCGCCTGCGGTGCACGACGGCCCCCGCCGCCGTCCGGCCGACGTACCCGACGGGCTGGGAGAGTGGGGGGCGCGCATCGACACGCTGCTGTTCCCGCCCGCCTCGTTCGGCGTGGTTGCCTCCCGTCCCCGGTAGGACGGCGATGCCCGGCGTCCACCAGTTCATCCCAACCTACGCGTCGCGCGATGCCATCGGGACCCACGCCCGGCACGTGCGCGCCATCCTCCGCGACCTCGGGGTGGCGTCCGACATCTACGCCGAAGGCATCTCGCCCGGCGTGCCCCGCGGCGAGGCACAACTGTTCAAGGCGTACCCCGACCGCAGTGACGCCGTGCTGCTCTACCAGCTCTCCACCGGCTGCAAGATGGCCGACTGGCTGGTGGCTCGGCCCGAGCGGAAGGTCGTCAACTACCACAACGTCACGCCGTTCACCGTGTTCGGCGCGTGGGAGCCGGTCGTCGGCGCGGAGCTGCGTCGCGGCCGCGAACAACTCGCCGAGTTCGCTCCCCGCACGGAGCTGGGGATCGCGGTTTCGCACTACAACGAGGGCGAGCTGCAGGCCGCGGGGTACCGACGTACGACCGTCGCTCCCGTGCTTGTCGACCTCGACGCCGTCGCCGTGGCCGCCGACGCGACTGCGCTCGACCGGCTCCGGCAGGCGAAGGTCAGGGGCGGCGTCGACTGGCTGTTCGTCGGGCGGGTAGCGCCGCACAAGTGCCAGCACGACCTGGTCAAGGCCTTCGCCCTCTACCGCCGGGTCTACGACCCGCGCGCCCGCCTGCACATCGTGGGCGGCAGCGCCTCGCACGCGTATTCGACCGCGCTGGAGAAGTACATTCGTGCCCTCGGCCTGCACCGCAACGTGTACCTGCACGGGTCGGTGCCCGACGGCGTGCTCGCCGCCCACTACGCCGCTGCCGACGTGTTCGTGTGCCTGTCGATGCACGAGGGGTTCTGCGTTCCGCTCGTCGAAGCCATGCGCAGCCGCCTGCCGATCGTGGCCCACGCGGCGGCCGCCGTCCCCGAAACGCTGGCGGGCGCAGGCGTGCTGCTCGACCTAAAGGACCCGGCGACGGTGGCGGCCGCGGCCTACCGCGTCGTCACCGATGCCGCGTTGCGCAGCACGCTTACGGAGGCGGGCCTGGCCCGCGCTGCCGAGTTCGCCTTCGAGCACAGCCGCCGCCGCTTCGCCGCCGTCATGGAAGAGCTGTTGGAGACGGTCGCGTGAAGGCGCTGCACCAGTTCGTCGCCACCTTCGAGCCCGGGGCCACGGGCGCGCACATGCTCGAGCTCCAGCGGCTGGCTCGCGACGTGCTCGGCGTCGAATCGGAGCTCTTCGCCGAGTACCGGCGCGGCCCCCATGCCGAGCGCGTGCGGCATCACCGCGACTACAAGGCGCGGCCGGGCGACGTGCTCGTGTACCACATGGCCATCGGCTCCGTCGTCGCCGACTTCGTCGCCGACCGCGATCTGCCGTTGGTGGTGGACTTCCACAACATCACGCCCGCCCACTTCATCGAGCCCTGGGAGCCCGGCGCGGCCTACGGGTGCGCGTGGGGCCGGAACCAGCTTCGCGACCTGGCCGCGCGGGCCGACCTCGGCGTCGCCCACTCCGGCTACAGCGAGGAGGAGCTGCGCCGGGAAGGCTTCCCCGACACCGCCGTGGCGCCCATCCTGCTCGACCTGTCCACCTTCGACACCGAGGTCGACGCCGAGGCGCTGGCCCGGCTGCACGACGGCAAGAAGGGGGCCGACTGGTTGTTCGTCGGCCGGCTGTCGCCCAACAAGTGCCAGCACGACCTGGTCAAGGCCCTCGCCGTCTACCGCCGCCTCTACGACCCGCACGCCCGCCTCCACCTGGTGGGCGGGTCGTCGTCGGATGCGTACGTGGCCGCCGTGGAGGGATTCGCCGCCGAGCTCGGCCTGGCCGACGCCGTGACGCTCGCCGGCTCCGTCACGCCCGGCGAGTTGGCGGCGCACTACCGGGCGGCCGACGTGTTCGTATGCGTGTCGGACCACGAGGGGTTCTGCGTCCCGCTGGTGGAGGCGATGTGGAACCGCGTGCCGGTGATTGCCTACGCGGCGGCGGCCGTTCCCGAGACGCTCGATGACGGCGGCGTCCTCCTTCCGGCCAAGGACGCGGCCACGGTGGCCGCCGCCGTGGACCGCGTGCTCGCCGACCGTGGGCCGGTGGTCGAGGCGGGCACGCGACGACTGGCCGACTTCTCCCTCGAGCGCACCCGTACCCGGTGGGTCGAGCTCCTCCAGCAGGTGCCCGAGTGAAAATCGCCTACGTCGTGCCCCGCTACGGCCTGGAGGTGCTGGGGGGCGCCGAGTACGGCGCCCGCATGCTGGCCGAGCGGCTGGTGTCGATGCTGGGGTGGGAGGTGGAGATCATCACCACGTGCGCGCTCGATGCGGGCACGTGGGCCGACCACTACCCGGCCGCCGAGGTCGACATCAACGGCGTGCGTGTTCGCCGCTTCTCGTCCGAGGCCGGGCGCCACCCCGCCTTCGAGGGGTACTCGCGCACAGTCCTGCCGCAGCCGGCCGAGGCGGACGACGAGACGTGCCGCCGGTGGATCGAGTTGCAAGGGCCGGTCTGCCCCGACGTGATCGACGCCGCCCGCCACGGCGACGCAGACCTTGTCGTCTTCTACCCCTACCTCTACTACCCGACGGTCCACGGCGTCCCCGCCGTCGGTCGGCGCGCCGTCATGCACCCGGCCGCCCACGACGAGCCGCCGCTGCGGCTGCCGATCTTTCGCGACGTGTTCGCGGCGGCTCAAGGCCTCGTCTTCCAGACCTACGGCGAACGCCGGCTGGCGGAGTCGCTGTTCGCCATCGGCGACCGCGCCCAGATCGTCATGGGGCTCGGCGTCGAGGAGGGCGACGGCGACCCTGCCGCGGCGGCAGGCGCCTTCGGCCTGGACGACCGTCCGTACCTGCTGTGTCTCGGCCGGGTCGACGACGGCAAAGGCGTGGGCATGCTCGCCCGTTATTTCGCCGAGTACAAGGCTCGCCGTCCCGGGCCGCTGGCGCTGGTGTTCGCGGGACCGGTCGTGCAGCGCCCGCCCGACCACCCCGACATCGTGGTGGCGGGGCCGGTGGACGAGGCGGTGAAGTGGGGCGCCCTGCGCGGATGCACGGGCCTCGTCAACCCCTCGTACTTCGAGGCGTTCTCCATCGTGCTCATGGAGGCTTGGACGGCGGGCGTCCCCGTCCTCGTCAACGGGCACTGCCTGGCCACCCGTGAGCACTGTGAACGCTCGGGGGGCGGCCTGTGGTTCGAGGGCTTCGCCGAGTTCGAGGCCGCTGTGGACCGGCTGGCGGGCGACGCCGAGGTTCGGGCGCGCCTGGCTGCCGCGGGGGCCGAGTACGTCGAGGGAAACTTCCGGTGGCCCGTGATCATCGAGCGGTATGAGCGATTTCTCACGGCATGTGCTTTACGGGTGCGCCGGAATGCCGATTGATCCCTCGTAGTGTGTAAGCCGCCGGACGGCGGTCGATGCGGGGACGAATGCGCAAGCTCCGAGGGATCATCTGGGTGACGACGGCTGCCCTGTGCGTCGCGCCCGCGCTCGCCCCTGCGTCGGCGGGCGCTGCCGTCTCCGTCGGCCGTGACGCCGACCGCCTGATCGTCGGCATGCGCAGTGGGACAGCCGGCTCGGCGGCCGCCGCCGTCGACGGCGTGGCGGAGGGCCGCTTGCTGGGCGGGATGTGGACGCTGCGCGTGCCGAAGGGCCGGGGAGCGTCGGCCGCCGCCCGCCTCCGCGGCGACAGCCGGGTGGCGTGGGCCGAGGTCGACGGACCGGTTGCGCTGGCGACCGCGCCGAACGATCCGTGCTACGACCCGCCCTCGTCGCCGGTGTGCGGGAACGTCGACCAGTGGGGCCTCGCACGGGTGGGCGCGCCGGTGGCGTGGGACCTCACGCGAGGCAGCGCCGATGTCGTCGTCGCCGTGCTCGACACCGGCGTCGACGCCGGCCACCCCGACTTGGGCGGCGGCAAGGTGATCGTCGGCGGCAACTACAGCGGGGCGTCGTCGGCCGAGGACCGTCACGGCCACGGCACCCACGTGGCGGGCACGATCGCCGCCGCCACCGACAACGGCGTGGGCGTGGCCGGGCTGGGCTGGAACACCCGGGTGCGCGCCATCAAGGTCCTGGACGACAACGGGCTCGGCACGTACACCACCGTGGTGCGGGGGATCGAAGAGGCGGTGAACTCGGGGGCGCGCGTCGTGAACATGTCGTTCGCGGGAGAGGCATCACGGGCCTT
>JAHWLA010000185.1 GCA_019347595.1 Actinomycetota bacterium | reverse complement strand
CGTGCACGCCCCGGTGGTGGTGCTCGATCGCATGCGGCAAGCGGTGCGGCCGTCGGGCTGGGTCGTCGTGCAGGAGCCGATCACCACGGCGGGCCGGGTGGGCGGGGAGCCGATGTCGATGCCCGACGCCCGCCACCCCGACGTGGGCGCCGTGCTCCCCGCCCTGGTGCGCGATGCGGGCCTCGATGTGGTCGACGCCTGGGCCGAGGCACCCGCCGGCGTGGGCGACGGGCCGGTGCGCGACTACCTGACGCTGCTCACCGATGTCGACGCGGGAGACGACCCCATCGTCCTCCCGCCGCTCGTCACCGTCGTCGCCCGCCGCCCCACCGCGTAACCCCCGTCCCGAGTACATAGCGTGCGGATTCCGCACGCTATGTACTCGGGACACGCGGTGGATGTGAGCGGGGGAGTTACCGGTCGGTACCCTCTGCGCCATGGTTGCTCCCGACCTCAACGCCGCCGCCCGCGCTGTCGAACTGGCGAAGGCCGTCACCGACGGGGCGGCCCGTCACCTGGCCGCTCTGGGCGACATCGACGCCCACCAAGTCGTCGCCTACGACCTGGCCCATGCCTCGGCCGCCGTCGAGAACGCCCGCGCCATCCTCGACTACGGCGCCAAGGGAGCTGTCGAGGCTCGCATCGCCTGCGCCTTCGTAGCCGACGCCGTCTACGACGTCTCCGTGCGCATCCTCGGTCGGGAGGAGGACTTCGGTACCACGCCCGGCGCACTGGACGAGACCCGCGACTTCCTCCGGGCGTACCGGTCGCCCGAGTTCTTGGCCGACCTGGCCACCGAGCAAGGGCCGCGCCACCTCGACGGCGACTTCGAGATGGTCCAGGACACCTTCCGCCGCTTCGCCGAGGACGAGATCCGCCCGGTGGCCGAGCACATCCACCGCCACAACGAGGACATCCCCGAGCGCGTCATCTCCGGGCTGGCCGAGATCGGCACGTTCGGCCTCAGCGTGCCCGAGGAGTACGGCGGGTTCGCCGCCGGCGGGGAGGGCGAGTACCTCGCCATGGTGGTGGCGACCGAGGAACTGGCCCGCGGCTCGCTGGGCGTCGGCGGCTCACTCATCACGCGTCCCGAGATCCTCACCCGGGCGCTGGTGAAGGGGGGCACCGAGGAGCAGAAGCACGAATGGCTGCCCCGCTTGGCGGCGGGCGAGATCATGAACGCCGTCGCCGTGACCGAGCCCGACTTCGGCTCCGACGTGGCGGGCATCAAGGTGACGGCCACGCCCGACGGGGACGGCTGGCGCATCAACGGCGTGAAGACGTGGTGCACGTTCGCCGCCCGCGCCGACGTCCTCATGCTGCTGGCCCGCACCGACCCCGATCGCTCCAAGGGCCACCGGGGCCTCAGCCTGTTCATCGTCCCCAAGGAGCGGGGCGACGGCCACGGCTTCGAGCTGACGCAAGCTGCGCCGTCAGGCGCCTCCGGCGCGGAAGGCGGGAAGATGGAGGGCCGCCCCATCGACACCATCGGCTACCGCGGCATGCACTCCTACGAGGTGGCCTTCGACAACTGGTTCGTGCCCGGCGCCAACCTCATCGGCGGCGAGGACGGCATGGGCCGCGGCTCCTACCTCCAGATGGAGGGCTTCGAGAACGGCCGCCTCCAGACGGCGGCCCGCGCCGTCGGCGTCATGCAGGCGGCCTACGAGGCGGCCATCGACTACGCCACCGAGCGCAAGGTGTTCGGCAAGGCGGTCGGCGACTACCAGCTCACCCAGGCCAAGCTCGCCCGCATGGGCGTGGTCATCCAGGCCAGCCGCCAGTTCGCCTACCACGTGGCCCGCTTGATGGCCAAGGGTGAGGGCGCCATGGAGGCCTCGATGGTGAAGGCCTACGTGTGCCGGGCCGCCGAGTGGGTGACGAGGGAGGCCATGCAGATCCACGGCGGCATGGGCTACGCCGAGGAGTTCCCCGTCAGCCGCTACTTCGTGGACGCCCGGGTGCTGTCGATCTTCGAGGGCGCCGACGAGACGCTGGCGCTGAAGGTGATCGCCCGCCGCCTCCTGGAGAACGCCAAGCAGTAGGGGCGGTAGGCGCCACCGACAACGAGCACGCCGAACGCGAAGAGGCCCCCTCCGAGGAGGGGGCCTCTGTCACATCCGAGTGGATCGTCAGTCGACGTGCTTGCGGTGGTCGGGCAGGTTCGGCGCCGCCGCACCGAGCGACCGGCCGGAGCCACTGCTCGACGCCGCCATGACCGCTTCCATGTCGACGGGTGGCGACGTACTCGCCATGCCGATGACGTCGTTCACGCCTTGGCCGCCGAGGCTGCCCATGAACGGCGCGTCCCCGAAGGCGAAGATCCCGCCGTCGATGGCGACGGTCCAGTACCCCTCGCCGGTCGGGTACATGGCCATGCCGATCATCGGCAGGTTGAGCGGCCGGCCGCCCATCGAGCCGAAGAACTTGGCGTCGCCGAACTGGAACATGCCCCCGTCGAGGGCGACGTTGTGGTACCCCTCCCCCGAGGGCGAAGGCGCCATGCCGACGATCGGCTCGTTGAGCGGCTTGCCGCCCATCGACCCGAAGAAGCCCGCATCGCCGAAGGCGAAGATGCCGCCGTCGAGGGCGACGAGCCAGTAGCCCTCACCGGTCGGGGTCGACGCCATGCCGACGATCGGCTGGTTGAGCGGCCGGCCGCCCATCGACCCGTAGAACTGGGCGTCGCCGAAGGCGAAGACGCCGCCGTCGAGCGCAACGAGCCAGTACCCCTCGCCGGTCGGGGTCGATGCGATGCCGACGATCGGCTCGTTGAGCGGAATCCCGCCCATCGACCCGTAGAACTCGGCCATGCCGAAGGCGAACACGCCACCGTCCTCACCGAGCAGCCAGTAACCGTCGCCGTTCGGCACCGTCGCCATGTTGATGATCGGGTCGTTGAGGTCGGCGTCGGACATGTCGCCGAAGTCCTCGGCGTCACCGAAGCCGGCCACCTGTCCTGCGGCGCCCGCCAGGTAGTAGCCGACGGTCCCTGTGCCGGACAGGGCCACGACCTCGGGGCTGTCGCTGGCGTCGGACATCAGGTGCAGCTCGGCGGACCGCTCACCACGGTCGAGCGCCAGGAACACCAGCGACACCTTGCATGTATCGCCTGCTGTGAACGTCTTCGGGCCGTCGTTGGACGTGAGGCAGTCGGTTCCCCCGACGAAGTCGTTTGTCTCGCCGTTCTTCACCTCGACGGCG
This sequence comes from Actinomycetota bacterium, assembly GCA_019347595.1. Lineage (GTDB taxonomy): Bacteria > Actinomycetota > Acidimicrobiia > Acidimicrobiales > JAHWLA01 > JAHWLA01. The sequence goes on along the minus strand of JAHWLA010000185.1, from coordinate 2,273 downwards.
GTGACCGTGACCGGATCGCCTGTGAAGGTGAACGTCACCGTCTCGAACTCGCCGAAGGTGCCGACTCGCTGGTTGCCGAAGTCGATCGCCGTCTTGTCTGCCGTGACTGTGCCTGCTGCCTGCGCAGGCGAGGCGGGCACGAGGAATGCCGCTACCGCCACCGCGAGCACACCGACCCGCCCCCAGGTACGCAACTGCCGCCGAGCTCGCATATGACCTCCATTCGTTTGACCCCGCGTTGGGCCGTTGCGCGCATGCTACGCCCATCGGACCAAGGGGCCGGACCTACCGTTCGACGGTGAGGTCGCGGAGGTAGAAGAAGTACGTGCGCAGGCGGACCACGCGCACCAGGCCGACGAGTTGCCAGAACATCCGCCACGTCCGTCGCCAGCCCTCGACGGGGCCGAACTTCTCCCGCTTGGTGCGGTGGGACACGCCCGTCATGACGCGGGCCACGGTCGGCAGCCGGCCTTCGGCGATGACCTCGTTGAGCATCACCTCGATGGTGTAGCCGTCGAGCTTGGCGGGGGGCACGGCGTCGAAGACCCACCGGGGAACGACGCGCTCGCCCGTCGTCGGCGGCAGCCGCAGCACCAGCGGGTTCCACATCCCGTAGTCGAACGTGCCGATCGACATGACGGCACGCCCCTCCACGAACGGCCGGCATATGTCGTCGAGGTGGTGGGAGGCGAGCCCCCGCAGGTCGGCATCGACGAAGAGGACGGCGTCGGCATCGCCGGCGTGGACCCCGGCGGCCATGGCGTGGGCCTTGGAACCGCCCCGCTCGCGACGGACGACGCGCGCCCCGGCCGCGGCCGCCTTCTCGGCGGTGTCGTCGGTGGAGCCGTCGTCGACGACGATGACGTCGCGCGCGTATGTGCACCCGCGGCACGTCGACACCACATCGGCGACGGTGAGCCCCTCGTTGCGGGCAGGGACGACGACGTCGATCGTCGGGGTCCGCCGCCCGCCGGTCACGACGTCGTTACTGCGGGGCGCTGCGCTGGAGGCCGGCGCGCTCGCCGCGGGACACGACCTTGACGGCCACCTTGCGCGACGCCTCGTCGATCATCTCGTCGCCGAACATGACGGCGCCCTTGCGGTCGCCCTCGGTCGCCGCCCTGTAGGCGTCGAGGATGTTCCAGGCCTGGTCGAACTGCTCCTGCGTCGGCGCGAACACCTCGTTGAGGATCGTCACCTGGTCGGGGTGCAGCGCCCACTTGCCGTCGTAGCCGAGGATCTGCGTGCGGGTGCAGAAGTCGCGGAAGCCCTCGGGGTCGCGGACCTTGACGTAGGGGCCGTCGATGACCTGCAGGCCGTTGGCGCGACCGGCCATGAGGATCTTCATGAACGGGTAGTGGAAGTAGTCGCCCGGGTACTCGGGAATCTGGAGGCCACCCGAGAGCGACGGCATTTCCATGGAGGCGGAGAAGTCGACCGGCCCGAGGATGATCGTCTCCAGCCGCTTCGATGCCGCGCAGATCTCCTCGACATTGATGAGCCCGCGGGCCGTCTCGATCTGCGCCTCGATGCCGATGTGCCCGATGGGGAGGCCTGCGTTCTGCTCGACCTGCGTGAGGAGGAGGTCCATGGCCACGACCTCGGCGGCCGACTGGACCTTGGGGAGCATCACCTCTTCCAGTCGCTCGCCGGCGTTGCCCACCACCTCGATCACGTCGCCGTAGGTCCACTTGGTGTCCCACGCATTGACGCGGACGCAGAGCACCTTGTCGCCCCAGTCCTGGTTCTTGACGGCGTCGACGGCCTTGGCTCGAGCCGACTCCTTCTCCAGGGGTGCTACCGAGTCCTCGAGGTCGAGGAACACCATGTCGGCGGGCAGGCCGGGCGCCTTGCCCAGCATCTTCTCGCTGGACGCCGGGACGGACAGACACGAACGACGGGGCAGGTTCCGGGTGCGCGCGGACATGGGCGAATGCTACGAGTCGGTAACCGGCCGACGCCAAGTCGGCCGCGGCCCGACGTGGAGCCGCGGCTCAGCTCGCCGTGAGCTGGTCGGGGGTCACCTGCTCGGCGATGAGGCGCTCGAACCGGGCGGGGTCGCCGGCGACGAACGAGCGGCACAGCGGCAGGCCTTCGACGTAGCACGTCATGTAGGCGCGCCACGTCGGGTCGGACAGGAACTCGACCGACTTGCGGGCCCGCGGCTCCGGGAGGAGCGCCCAGCGGGCCAGGTACTCGACGACGGTGTCGGCGTCGGCATCGTCCTCGTGCAACAGCAGCGCGGCGTTGCCCCGCACCGCGCCGAGCGCTTC
>JAHWLA010000184.1 GCA_019347595.1 Actinomycetota bacterium | reverse complement strand
TTGGTGGCCGCCATGCCGACGACCGGCGAGTTGAGCTTGGCGCCCGCCATGGAACCGTGGAAGCGCGCGTCGCCGAAGGAGAAGACGGCGCCGTTGGCCGCAGCCGTCCAGTAGCCGCCGCCCGACTTGGTGGAGGCGATGGCGGCGATGGGCGCCGACGTGGGCGCGTTCGGGAACGCACCGGCCGAGCCGAAGTTGTAGACCTCGCCACCTGCGCCCGCCAAGCGATACCAGCCGGGGAGGTTGGGCTTCGCCGTGGCGATCGTCTGCGGGGGCGCCTTCATGAAGTTCTGGGTGACCCACAAGCGGGTGCCCGTCCACACGACGCCGACGCCGACCGAGTTGAAGTCGGGGTCGACGATGTTGCGGTAGTGGTCGGGGCTGGCGACGAAGGCGTCGGCGACTGCCTGCACCGAGCCGCCGTAGCCCACGTTCTCGCCGATCTTGATCCAGTCGGCGGGCATCTGGGCCGCCAGATTGGGGTTGTGGTACAGCCGGTTGGCGCCCGCCATGGTGGCCGACCAGGCACGGGCGACGTCCGTCACTCGGATGTCGACGGCGAGGGCGGGGAGGCCCTTGGAGGCGCGCACGGCGTTGAGCCGCTGCACGAAGGCGGCTTCATCGCTGACGGCGTCGGCGCGGGCCGGGCCATCGAGGAAGGGCATGGCTACCAAGGCCAGGCACGTCGCCAGAGAAGCGACGAAAAGTCGACGTACTGCTCGCACTGCGGTCCTCCTGCATCACGGAGGGCCGAGGCCCCCCATTCGGTAGCCCGGCTGCCCTGGGGAGGTCCGCTCCCGGTAGGCCCGTGGCTTTGCGCACCCGGGTTTCCCCGGGGTTGCCGTTCTCGTGGGTCGTGTATGTCTTCGGCACGTTCTGCCCCGGTCTTGACGGGCGGGCCGGCACGATGGTCGGCCGTGACGCCCACCGACGCCCCTCGTGACCGAGATGCCATCGAACAAGCGGTTCTCACCGCGCTCGACGGCTTCGGTGTCCCCTACGAGATCGTCGAGTGCGACCCGGCGTTCGCCGATACGGCTCTCTTTTCCGAGCGCTACGGCTATCCCGTCGAGGTGTCGGCCAATACCATCGTCGTCGCCTCGAAGAAGGAGCCGAAGCAGTACGTCGCCTGCGTCGTCCTCGCCACCCGGAGGGTCGACGTGAACAACCGGGTCAAGCGGCTCATGGGCGTGAACAAGGCGTCGTTCGCCACCGCCGAGGAGACGACGGCGCTGACCGGGATGCAGGTCGGCGGGGTGACGGCGCTCGCCCTGCCGGCCGACCTGCGGTTGTGGATCGACCGCGAGGTCATGGGCCAGGACTGGGTCATCCTCGGAGGCGGGAGCCGAGCAATGAAGATCAAGGTCTCGCCCGCCGTGTTCGAGCGCATCCCCGGCGCCGAGGTGGTGGAAGGGCTGACGATCCGCTGAGCCGAGCCACGGCGGGCTCGGGCACAATCGGACCGTGAACGGATCGGGGCGCCAGGGCGGTCGTGTGCCCACGCTCGACACCGACGAGGCCACCCGGTTGCGCATGAGCAGGCAGCGCTCTCGGGACACCGACCCCGAGCGCGCCCTGCGCTCGTCCCTCCATCGCCGCGGGTTGCGGTACCGGCTTCACCGGCGGCCGGTGCCCGGGCTCCGCCGTCAGGCCGACATCGTGTTCGGGCCCGCCCGGGTGGCAGTGTTCGTGGACGGCTGCTTCTGGCACTGCTGCCCGGAGCACACCACCTCCCCGAAGTCGAACGCCGCCTGGTGGAGCGCCAAGCTGGCGGCCAACGTGGCTCGCGACCGCGACACCGACGAGCAGCTCGCCGTCGCCGGGTGGGCGGTTGTGCGGGTGTGGGAGCACGAGGACCCCGTCGCCGCCGCCGCCCGCGTCGCCCAAGTGGTCCGCTCACGAATTTCCCATTGACAGCGAACGTATGTTCGGAACATACTCGTGGGAACACATGTTCGGACGAGGTCTCCACCCTCGATCCGGGAGCAGAGCAGGCAGCACCATGACAACTGAAAGCAACGCGTCCTGTCGTGCGGGCACGGCAGGCAACGTACGCAAGCAGGCTCGTCGCGATGCCGCGGAGTTCGGGCGGCGAGTGCGCGGGTGCCGAGCGGCACTGCGCATCTCGCAGGAACAACTCGGCGAGCGGTCGGGCCTACACCGAACCTACATCGGGCACCTGGAACGCGGGGAGGTGAACCCCACGCTCCACAACGTGCTCCTGGTGGCGCAGGCGCTCGGCGTCGACGCCGCCGACCTCGTCCGCGGCTTGCGGACCGACGGCGCCGAGCCAGCCGCCGGCACTGGCGGCGAGCCAGGCGAGCCGTAGGGATCGTCCCGGGCGACCGGGACCGCGAAGGAGTGCGCGCGAAGGGAGGTACAGCCGCAGTTTCGACAACTGAATAGCGCGATAGCGGGCATCCGAGCGCCCGACACCGACGGTCCGCACACCATCGTCGACGGGCGGGCTGGGCCGGGCGGGCTGGGGCGTTCCCGGCGGGCCGGCGGGCGGGCTGGGGCGTTCGTTTTTAGCTGGGCTCGGCCTTACCCCACGCCTGGGGCGCGTTGTCCTCGTTGTGCAACGGTTCCTCGCCGCGGTCGACGCGCTCCTGATCGTCGGCCGCTGCCTTCCCGAACGCGGTGTCCTGCGGGTTGGCGTGCACGTCGGAGATGGGGGTTTCGTCGGTCTGTTCGGTGTGATCCGCCATGCCGACGACCTTCCCGCCACGCCGCCGTTACACACGTCCGGCGGCCGACGGTGGTCAGTCGCCGACGAAGCTCAACCGCACGCGTCGTCGGGGGTTGTCGTCGTTGAGATCGATGAGGGCCAACCGCTGCCACGTACCCAGCGCCATCCGACCGTCGAGGACGGGCACGACGAGCGAGGGCGACACCAGCACGGGCAAAACGTGGTCGGCGCCGTGCCCGGGCGAGCCGTGGCGGTGGTGGTAGTAGCCGTCGTCCCGCGGGAGCAACCGCGTCAGCGCCTGCTCGACATCGTGCTCGGACCCCGCGCCCAGCTCGAACAGGGCCACACCCGCGGTGGCGTGGGGGACGTACACGTTGAGTAGGCCGTCGCCCCGTCCGTGGCAGAAGCGCTCGGCATCCGGCGTGAGGTCGACCACGTGGCGGCCGGCGGTGTCCAACTCGAGCTCGGTGGTGTCCACCCCGTATTCCTACCGCGCCTTGCTCGCTGCGGGCGCCCGGTCTATGAAGCAGCCATGCTGCAGACCGCGTTCACCGAGCTCGTGGGGTGCAGCGTGCCCATCCAACTGGCGCCGATGGGCGGGGCCGGGTCTCCCGAGCTGGCCGCCTCGGTGATCCAGGCGGGAGGCATGGGCATGTTCGCCACGGCTCTCGTCCCCGTCCCGGCCGTCGAGCGCTTGGTGGCGGCGGTGGCGGCGCGCACGGACGGCCCGCTCGGCGTCAACGTGCTCATGCCGTTCTACGACGACGCGCTCATCGAGGCCGTGGCATCGCGAGTCCGCTTGGTCGACTTCTACCACGGCGCCCCGCGCGCCGAGGCGGTGGCGCGCGTCCACGGGGCCGGGGCGCTCGCCGGGTGGCAGGTGGGCGCCGTCGACGAGGCGAGAGCCGCGGTCGACGCCGGCTGCGACGTCGTCGTCGTGCGCGGCATCGAAGGCGGTGGCCGGATGTGGGGCGACCGGTCGCTGTGGCCCTTGCTGGACGAGGTGCTCGACGCCGTCGACGTGCCGGTCGTGGCCGCGGGCGGCATCGGCACTGGTCGGGGCCTGGCGGCGGCGCTCGCCGCGGGCGCCTCGGCCGTCCGCATGGGAACGCGGTTCATCGCCACGGCCGAGTCGGCCGCGCACGACGTCTGGAAGCAGGCGGTCATCGAGGCGCAGCCGTCGGACACGGTGATGACCGACGCCTTCTCGGTCCTGTGGCCCAACGGGCCGGAGCCCCACCGCGTGCTGCGCCGAGCCGTAGAGGCCGCCGAGCGGACGCCGTCCGACGTGGTCGCCGAGCTCCGTGTCGGCGACCACGTCATGCCTCTCCCCCGCTTCGCTGCCGTTCCCCCCAGCGTCCATGTGTCAGGCGAGGTAGAGGCAACGGCGCTCTACGCAGGCGAATCGGTCTTCGCCGTGCGCGGCACAGAGCGGGCGGGCGACATCGTGCGTGCCGTCGCTCAGGACGCCGAGCACCGCCTGCGGTCGGCATCGACCACGCTCGCCTGATTCACACCGGCGGCGCGGGGTCGTACTGGATGGCGAGCTTCACCTGGTGCGCCCGCTCCTCGGAGTGCAGCCGGCAGATCAGGTGGAGCGCCATGTCGATTCCGGCCGACACGCCGGCCGCGGTAATGACGTGGCCGTCGTCGACCCAGCGGACGCCGGTTCGCACGTCGATGTATTCGCTCACCGCCCGGAGCTCGTCGAGGGCGGCCCAGTGAGTGGTGGCCGGGCGGCCGTCGAGGATGCCCGCGTCCCCGTACACGAGGGAGCCCGTGCACACGCTCGTCATGAGGGCGCCCGCCTCGGTGAGCTTGCGGATGCGGCCCCGGATGACCTCGTCGCCCAGTTGCCGACGCGTCCCCTGCCCGCCGGGGTACACGAGGACGTCGAAGGACGGGGCGGTGTCCCAGGGGTGGTCGGCCAGCACGCGCGCGCCCTTGGCACACGTGATGACGTCGGTCGTGTCGGCCACGGTGAAGACGTGCACGTCGTCGTCGGGAAAGTGCTTGGCCCACGACGTGAGCACCTCCCACGGCCCCACCCAGTCGAGCTCCTCCACGTCGGGAAACAGGACGATGGCGAACGTCGTCATGGATACAAGGGTCCCACGACGACCGGCCCCGGCCCCGTTCTCATACGCAAAACCGCCTCGACCACGGGGATATCGCGTACGAGAACCGGCGAGGCCATCAGTCGAAGACGCCATGGCGGCCTTCGCCCGCCGCGAAACGGGCCGCTCCCGCCACCGTCTCTCCGGAGGCGATCACGTCCATGCCGAGGCGCGTCTCGTTGGCGAGCGCCTCGGCCAAGGCCATCCCCCACTGTTCGTACGACGACCGCCGGTCCGACCGCATGCACAGTTGCGGGAACCCGGCCACCTGCCGCGCCAGTTCCACAGCCGCACCCAGCGCGTCGCCGGCGGGAACCAGGCGGTTGGCCAGCCCCATGCCTCGTGCCTCCTCGCCCGACACGCCGCGCCCGGTGAGAATCAGGTCGAGGGCGTGGCTGTGCCCGATCAGCCGCGCCAGCCGAACGGTCCCGCCGTCGATCAGGGGCACGCCCCAGCGCCGGCAGTACACGCCGAAGACGGCATCGGTCGCCGCCACCCGCAGGTCGCACCACAGGGCCAGCTCCAACCCACCCGCCACCGCGTGGCCCTCCACGGCGGCGATCACCGGCTTCGACAAGAGCATGCGGGTCGGCCCCATGGGGCCGTCGTCGTCCATGTCGTCGGACACCCGGTTGCCCCGCCCGCTCGCCACGCCCTTGAGGTCGGCGCCGGCGCAGAAGGTCCCGCCCG
>JAHWLA010000017.1 GCA_019347595.1 Actinomycetota bacterium | reverse complement strand
TAGCGGGTTGCGCTGCCGACCCGGCGGTGCGGCAGCGAGCAAGATCGTGCTCCGGCCGACCGGCAGAGCCGGATCGGCACTCCGCGCTGAAAAGCTCCTCACACTGAAAGGCCTTTCTCATGGGTGATGTGACGGGGTTTCTCAAGCACGGGCGGGAACTGCCGCCGCGACGCCCGGTGCCCGTGCGCCTGCGCGACTGGAAAGAGGTGTACGAGCCCTATCCGGCTGAACGCCTCCAGACCCAGGCGTCGCGGTGCATGGACTGCGGCATCCCGTTCTGCAACAACGGCTGCCCGCTGGGGAACCTGATCCCGGACTGGAACGACCTCGTCTACAAGAACCACTGGCGCGAGGCCATCGAGCGGCTGCACGCCACCAACAACTTCCCCGAGTTCACCGGGCGGCTGTGCCCGGCGCCGTGCGAGGCGGCCTGCGTGCTCGGCATCAACCAGGACCCCGTGACCATCAAGCAGGTCGAGATCTCGGTCATCGAGCGGGCGTGGAACGAGGGCTGGGTGGCGCCGGTGCCGCCCGCCGTGAAGACGGGCAAGAAGGTCGCCGTCGTCGGCTCCGGTCCCGCGGGGCTGGCCGCCGCCCAGCAGCTCACCCGGGCGGGCCACGACGTGGTCGTGTTCGAGCGCGCCGACCGTGTCGGCGGGCTCCTGCGCTACGGCATTCCCGAGTTCAAGATGGAGAAGTGGGTTGTCGACCGGCGCATCGAGCAGATGGAGGCCGAGGGCACGGAGTTCCGGGTCAACGCCAACGTCGGCGTCGACATCCCGGTGTCGCAGCTCCAGGAGGAGTTCGACGTGATCGTGCTGGCGGGCGGCGCCACCCAGTGGCGTGACCTCCCTATCCCCGGGCGGGAGTTCGACGGGATCTATCAGGCCATGGAGTACCTGCCGCCCGCCAACCGCGTGCAGCTCGGCGACCTCGAGGAGTCGCCGATCACAGCCACAGGCAAGCACGTCGTGATCATCGGCGGCGGCGACACCGGGGCCGACTGCCTGGGCACGGCCCACCGCCAAGGGGCGGCATCGGTGCACCAGTTCGAGATCATGCCCCGGCCGCCCGACACCAGGGCCGACTCCACGCCGTGGCCTACGTGGCCGCTCATGTTCCGCACGTCGTCGGCCCACGAGGAGGGCGGCGAGCGGGTGTTCTCCGTCAACACCGAGTGCTTCCTGGGCGACGACGACGGCAACGTGCGAGCGCTGCGCGCCCATGAGGTGCAGATGGTCGACGGGCGCTTCGAGAAGGTCGAGGGGACCGACTTCGAGCTCCCGTGCGCGCTGGTGCTGCTGGCCATGGGCTTCGTGGGCCCCGAACGGGGCGGGCTGCTGGAGCAGCTCGGCGTCGAGTTGACGCCGCGGGGCAACGTGGCCCGCAACCAGTGGGCCACGTCCGTCGACAACGTGTTCGTGTGCGGCGACATGGGCCGGGGCCAGAGCCTCATCGTGTGGGCGATCGCCGAGGGGCGTTCGTGCGCCGCCGCCGTGGACGAGCACCTCATGGGCGAAACGGCCCTTCACGCTCCGGTTCCCAGCGTGTAGGTTCGCCGGCCGACGGCGTGTTTGCACCGTCGGACCGTGATACCTATAATCATCACCACATCGCTTCCCCCGCGAATTCCACACCCTCGAAGGGAACGAGCCGTGGCGATCACGGAGGACACGCGGAACGACCTCTACCAGGGCCTTGCCGAGGCGCTGGGCAAGCAAAGGGCAACCACGCTGATGGAACACCTGCCGCCGGGCGGCTGGGGCGACGTGGCCACCAAGCAGGATCTGCACCTGCTGCGGACCGAGATGGACATGCGGTTCATCGAGGTGCGGTCGGACATGGACGTGCGGTTCATCGAGGTGCGCACCCAGTTCGCCGACCTGCGCACCGACCTGCACAACACGCTGCGCGTGCACCTGCTCGCCATGATCGCCACGATGCTCACGGCACTCGGGGTCGTGACGGGCCTCATGCGGTAGACCGCGTAGCTCGGGCGCACATCGTTGACGCTGTCACGGTCGATACCTATAATCATCTCCTCGCTTCCCCCGCGAAACCCGGAACTGCCGAAGGGAAACGAGCCGTGACGATCACGGAGGAGTCGAGAAACGATCTCTACCAGGGCCTCACCGAGGTCCTCGGCAAGCAGAGGGCCAACACGCTGATGGAGCACCTCCCACCGGGCGGATGGAAGGAAGTGGCCACCAAGCAGGACCTGCGCGAGCTCCGGAGCGACATGCGGGCCGAGTTCGCCGAGTTCCGAGGCGAGATGCGCACCGACTTCGAGGAGTTCCGAGGCGAGGTGCGCGCCGAGTTCGAGGAGTTCCGAGGCGAGGTGCGCGCCGAGTTGGCCGTGTTCCGGGGCGAGGTGCGCACGGACTTCCAGGAGTTCCGCGGCGAGATGTGCAAGGACTTCCAGGACTTCCGGGGCGAGGTGAGCGCCGAGTTCGCCGAGTTTCGAGGCGAGATGCTCACCGAATTGCACAAGCTCCTGCGCGTGCACACGCTCGCCGTCGTCGTCATCGTGGCCACACTGATGACGCTGTTCGATGGAGCGCTGCGCCTGCTGGGCTGACGAAGTCGCATCCCCCGTGCGACGATGTGCGCATGGGGGATTCGACCGAGGTCACCGTCCGCGTCGCCGCACCGCCCGATGTGGTCTACGCCCTGATCGCCGACTTGCCTCGCATGGGCGAGTGGAGCCCCGAGTGCTATCGGTGCCGGTGGGTCGGCGGGGCGAGTGAGGCCACCGAGGGCGCCTGCTTCAAGGGCTACAACAAGCGGGGCGTGCGGCGCTGGACAACCAAGGGCACCGTGGTGACAGCCCGCCGGGGCGAGTCGCTCGCCTTCGAGGTCCATTCCGTGTTCAACCTGCCGGTCGCCCGGTGGTCGTACCGGATCGAGCCCGACAGCGAGGGCGGTGCGGTCCTCACCGAAGAGTGGGAGGAGCGCCGAGGCGGCCTCTTGAAGGTACTCGGCTCGCTTGTCAGCGGCGTCACCGACCGCAGCACACACAACCAGGCGGGCATGCAGGCCACGCTGGAGCGGATCAAGGCGGCGGCCGAGCGGATGGGCGCCCCCGATGCCGGAGCGACGACATGAGCGAGACGCACGAGGTCTTCAACCAGCCGCCCCCGTTGGAGGGGCACAACGTCTTCACCGCAGACGCCGTGCTGAGCGAGGCGGTCCGTCGCGAGGGCGCGGCCTGGGCCGAGGGCGAGCTGCGCGAGTTGGGCGTCCTCGCCGGCTCCCCGGAGGCGATCGCCTGGGGGTTCCAGGCCAACGAGAACCCGCCGGTCCTCCACACCCACGACCGCTACGGGCACCGGTCCGACACAGTCGCCTACCACCCCGCCTACCACCGCCTCATGGAGGTGGCGATCGCCCACGGCCTGCACGCCTCGCCGTGGGCCGACGAGCGCCCCGGCGCCCACGTCGCCCGCGCCGCCAAGATGATCGTGTGGTCGCAGGTCGACGCGGGGCACACCTGCCCGATCTCCATGACGTACTCCGTCGTCCCCGCCCTGCGCCACCAGCCCGACGTGGCCGCCGACTGGGAGCCCCGGGTCGTCTCCCGTCGCTACGACGGGACCTTCGCCCCCGCGGGCCGGAAGGATGGCGTCACCTTCGGCATGGCGATGACCGAGAAGCAGGGCGGTTCCGACGTCCGGGCCAACACGACCCGGGCCGAGCCCACCGCCTCCGACGGCGAGTACCTCGTCACCGGCCACAAGTGGTTCTGCTCGGCGCCCATGTCGGACGCCTTCCTCGTCCTCGCCTACGCGCCCGGCGGCCTCACCTGCTTCCTGCTCCCCCGCTGGCGCCCCGACGGCACGGTCAACGCCTTCCGCATCCAGCGGCTGAAGGACAAGCTGGGCGACCGCTCGAACGCCTCGAGCGAGGTCGAGTTCGCGGGCGCGTGGGCCCGGCGGGTCGGCGAAGAGGGCCACGGCGTGCGCACGATCATCGAGATGGTGAACCACACCCGCCTCGACTGCGTTCTCGGGTCCACGGCGCACATGCGGCACGGGACGGCCCAGGCCGCCCACCACGCCGCCCACCGCCAGGCCTTCGGGCGCACGCTGGCCGACCAGCCGCTGATGGGCAACGTGCTGGCCGACCTCGCCGTCGAATCCGAGGCCGCCACCGTCACCGCTCTCCGCCTGGCTCGCGCCTACGACAGCGACGACGAGCACGAACGGCTGCTCAAGCGCCTCGCCACGCCGGTGAGCAAGTACTGGATCTGCAAGCGCGGTCCCGTGCACGCCGCGGAGGCGCTGGAGTGCCTGGGCGGCAACGGGTTCGTGGAGGCGTCCGGCCTGCCGCGGCTGTTCCGGCAGAGCCCGCTCAACGGCGTCTGGGAGGGCTCCGGCAACGTCATCTGCCTCGACGTGCTGCGGGCGATGGGACGCAGCCCGGAGTCGGTGGAGGCGTTCTTCGCCGAGCTCGACGGCGCCACGGGCGCCGATGCCCGCCTCGACAACGCCGTCGCCCGCCTGCGCAAGGAGCTGGCCGACCTCGACGACATCGAGGTCCGTGCCCGCCGCGTGGTCGAGGCCATGGCGCTCGCCTTCCAGGGCAGCCTGCTCGTGCGCCATGGCGACCCGGCGGTCGCCGACGCCTTCTGCGCCTCCCGGCTCGACGGCGACGCGGGACGGGCGCTCGGCACCCTGCCGCCGGGCGTCGACGTGCGCGGCATCGTCGCGCGCCACACCCCGCACGTCTGACCACGGTGGCATCGGGGTAGGGATCGTTGTCGAACACGAGACAACGAGGAGGCCCCGTGGCGCAGACGTTGAAGGACCTGATGACCCCGAACCCATTGACAGTGTCGAGGGACACGCCGGTCGAGCAGGCCGCCCGGCACATGCGCGACGACGGCATCGGCGACGTGATCGTGACCGACGGCGAAACCGTGTGCGGCATCGTGACGGACCGCGACATCGTGGTGCGGGCTATCGCCGAAGGGCGTGACCCGGCGAACACGACGGTGGGCGAGATCTGCTCCAGCGATCTCGTCACACTGTCTCCTGACGCCGGCGTCGAGGAGGCGGTCACCCTCATGCGCGAGCGGGCCTTGCGCCGCCTGCCGATCATCGAGAACGGGCGCCCTGTCGGCGTCGTCTCCATCGGCGACCTCGCCATCGAGCGCGACGAGCAGTCGGCGCTGGCCGACATCAGCGCCGCGCCGCCCAACGACTAGCGGCACACAGCACCCGCAGGCTTCACGGAGGCCGGGCCTGTTCCGGCCTCCGTGGCGTGCGGGGACCGCGTGCAGCGGGCTACGCAGCCAGGCGGGCGCGCAACTCGTCGTAGTACTCGGGGAAGCGTCGGCCCACGTCGTCGAGATCGAGCTCCCCCTGGAGCGCCATGGCGGGCTGGCGCTCGAGGAGGAAGGCGATGGTTTCCTCCACGATGCGCTCGCCGGGCACGTCGACAAGCGCCAGGTCGTCGACCAGGGCGGCCGGCACGGCCACGCGGACGCTGTTGGTCTGGTGTCCCTCGGTGACTTGCACACCGAAGTGGCCGGGCTCCATGGCGGTGACGGCGATCTCGCTCACGTGCTCTCCTCGCTGACGTCGGTTCGGCTGGTTACCTCCTTCCCGGCGTGCGGGGTAGGTACTCGACCATGAACGACGAACGTATGTCCGACGAGGACGCCGACGACCTGGTTGACGACGGCCAGGCGCCGGACGACAACCTGGTGGAGGGCGGCCCCACCCAAGCAGGCTTCGACCGTTCCGAGTCCGCAGACGTCCCCCCCGTCCCGAGTACGTAGAGGCCGCGCGGGTAAGCGCCTCGGGGGCGCCGGAACTTCGTTTCGGCGGCGTGCCGCCGCCGAAACCCGAGGCTCTGCTTTCCGGAGCGTGCGCCTAACGGCGCACGCTCGTAGCCGGCGATTTGCGTCGGCTACGTACTCGACTCGTCGACGAGGTCGATGAGGCGGGTGGCGACGTGGTCGAGGACGCGCTTGATGCGCGGGGCGGCCACCAGCGGCAGCAGCACCCCGGAGTAAACCGCCCGCTCGAGCGGCGTCACACCCAGGACGGCACGCAAGACCTCAGCAGGCGACCCTCGCAGGAGCACATGGGGCCGGTACCCGTATCCCAGTGCCGACCGCTGCGTCGCTGTGACGACGTGGCCGTGGGCGGTGATGACCACCCACAGCTCTCCGAACCCGGCGTCCGAGAGTGCGACCTCGAACCGGAGCGGTTCACCGTCGACGAGGCGGGACAGCCGGTCAGGCTCGTGGCGCAGCCGGGCCAACAGGTCCCTGACCAGGTCCCCCGGCCGCTGATCGCACTGCTTGAGGAGGAGTTGGACCGCCCTGCGCCGATCGAGTTCGCCCCGCTTCCGCACCGTAGTCACCGGGGTGTAGTTCCGCCGGGAGCAGGGTTGGTTCCGGTCCGAGACGAAGATAGGCGGAGGAACCGGCCGCCGGCGCACGCCGCGCGGCCCGACAAGAGGGGGATCACATGTGGGGTCGAGGACGGATCACGCGCGCGGGACTGGTCGGAGGAATCGCACTGGCGGCCGTGATGGGGCCGGCGGCGACGCCTGCCAAGGCAGAATGCCTCTACCTGGACTTCTGGCTCATCATCGAGGACACATACAACGATGGCGTGGATGACCCGATGTACGTCCACCAGGGCTGCGTGACAGAGACCGACTACGAACAGTGGCTCTTCCTGCCGATGAGCTACAACGGCTACGGGCACCCGCACGGAACGCCGAACGGGTTCTATTTCGACGTCCGCGTGCCGTTCCCCGTGTAGGTCATCCGGCGTTCGGTGTCGCACGCGCAACCGCGCACACCGCCTGCCACACAGGGCCCCGGCACTCGATGGTGACGCTCGTGTTGAACTCACCGCCCAGTTCCGGGCTGCTCCAGTCGACGCCGATCGTCGCACTCGACTCGGTCGGCGTGAATACGACGTCCGCATCGCCTGCTGCGCGAACAGCGCGCGGGCGATCGGGCGTGCCCGCTGTCGCCACCGGGCGCACGGGGGACTCGCTTCGGGCCTCGACTGCGGCCCGCGGCCTCGTGTCCCCGGCGGCGATTCGGCTCTCCTCGACGGCGATCGCCACCGCGGCGAGCGACTCGTCGGTGGCGCCGACCGCCACCGCAGTGTGGGCAGGTGACCCGACCGGCACGCCGACGAACATCGCCGTGGCGCCGACCCCGACAACGACCGCGCCCGCCAGCTCCGCCGGGAACGACGCCACGCCGAAGGCCCGCCGCCACCGGCGCAACCGCGCCACGAGGGGACCGACGATCGGCAGCGAAACCAGCCCCCGGCGCTCGGCCAGCGTCGAATAGTTCGTACGGAAGCTGTCGCGAGCCCGGCACAGCGCCGATTTGAGCGCCTGCCGGCTGATGTGCTCCTCCTCGGCCAGCGAGGCGAACGGCCGGCCCTGCACCTCGTAACTGACCAGCAGATGCCGATGCCGGGGCGACACCAGCCCGAGCGCCCCGTCGATGGCCTGCGCCTGGAGACGGCGCTCGAGCTCGGCGTGCGGGTCGTCGGGCGCCACCGCTCCGTGCACCGCCGGGTCGAAGGGCACCTCGATGGGATGCGCCCGGCACGTCTCGATGCACGCTCGGCGGGCGATGGTGACGAGCCACGGCCACACCGGACGACTGTCGTCGAAGCGCCGGCGGCTCCGGAAGGCGCGGGCAAACGTGTCCTGTGCGGTGTCCTCCACCCACGCCGAGGGCACGCGGCCGCGCACGTACGAGCGCACGCGAGGCAAGTAGTCGCGGTAGATCTCGGCCCAGTCGACCTCGTCGGGGGCGCCGCGACGTTGCCGTCTGCGTGCGTCGTCGGACCTCATGCCGGACACCCAGCTCTTCACGCCTGCCTCCCGCCTGGGAAGACAGCATGCGACGCCATCCCCCCTGGGTGACACGCTACGGGGACATCGGGCGTCATTCAAGGGGTGCTACGTGTGTGCTGCATGCACAAAACGGCGCACCCCGCCCGTCGAACGAGCGCTACGCCACCATGCGGCGTCGCATGCCACGAACGCCGCGGCGCTGTCGGGTGACGAACGCGTTCCACAGCAGAAGCACCACGACGGCACCGGCAGTGGCGCCGAACAGGCCCACGCCGTCGGTGTCGTCGAACAGGGCGCGAGCGAGGAACCCGCCCACGACGGACCCGACGAGGCCGAGCACAAGCGTCGCCAGCCACCCCATCGGGTCTCGGCCCGGCACCAGCAGGCGGGCCAGCGCCCCTGCCACCAACCCGATCACCAGCCAACCGAGAAGACTCATGTCGAACACCTCCTGCGGCGCTTGTACCCAGCACCTGGCAACCCGTCACTGCGGCGAGGGCCCGCCGACGTGTCGGTCCACCCGAGCCCCAGCCCCGGTGGGTCGGCCCGCATTAGCGTTCGCGGGCGATGGAAGACGCCGAGCTCGACGAGGTGGTCGCGGGCCTGGCGCCGAGCGTCGACGTCGACGACACCCGCCGGGTCGTCCGCTACCTGGAGGAGCTGGGCGCCGACTGCGACGAGATCGCCGACGCGCTCACGACCGGCGCCGTCGGGGCGTTGGCCCTCGAAGTCGCCATGCGCGGTTCGGCGCCCACCGTGCCCTTCGGGGAGGCGGCCGAGCAGGCGGGACTGAGCTTCGAGGACGCCGCCCGCCACTGGCGCGCCCTGGGGTTCCCCGAGCCGACGCACGACGCCCCCCGCCTGCCGCCGCAAGGCGTCGAAGCGCTGAGCCTCGTCGTCACCGCCGGCCGCGCCCTGCTCGGCGACGACGCCGCCATCTCGCTCGCTCGCGTTATGGGCGGGGCTACGGCTCGCGTGGCCCAGGCTGTCGTCGACGCCTTCCGCGTGCAGTTCGAGACGCGGCAACTGGCCGCGGGCGCGCCCTACAGCGAGGTCGTCCAGCAGTACGTCTCCGTGGCGCAGGAGGCACTCCCCGGCTTCGTCGACGCGCTGGGCGACGTTTTCCTGCGCCACCTGCTCGCCGTCGCCGCCGGCGCGTGGTCGCCCGACGCCGAAGGGTCGACGGCCCGCCGAGACACCGTCGTGGGGTTCGTCGACATCGTCGGCTACACCGTGCTGTCGCAGACGATCCGCCCGGCGGACCTCGCCCGCCTCATCGACGCTTTCGAGGGCTTGGTCGCCGAGAAGGTCGTCGGGGCGGGTGGCCAGGTGGTCAAGCTCATCGGCGACGCCGCCCTGTTCGTCGTAGACGATGCCGCCGACGCCTGCCGCGTGGCCCTCGACATCGTGGCGGCCGCCGAACGAGCAGGGCTCCCCCGGCTCCGCGCCGGCTTGGCGGCAGGCGACGTCATCACCCTCCACGGCGACGTCTTCGGCGAGGTCGTCAACCTGGCCGCCCGGCTGGTGGCGGTCGCCCCGGAGAACCTCGTCGTCGCCGACGGAGAAGTGCGGACGCGCAGCGAGGGTGCCGTCGCCTTCACGCCGCTCCCCCCGCAGGATCTCAAGGGCTTCGGCACCCCCGCCACCGCCTACCTCGTCGGATGACAGCAGGACCGCGACGACCGGCTCCTACACTCGATGCCATCGAACGGCACGAACACGAACTGCGGGTCGAAGAGTTGGCGGAGCGCGCGGGCACGACCGTGCGGAACGTGCGCGCCTACCAGGACCGCGGCCTGCTCCCGCCGCCTCGCCGCTCCGGCCGGGTGGCCTTCTACAGCGAGGTGCACCTGGCCCGGCTGCGGCTGATCGGGCGCCTGGTGGAGCGGGGCTACACGCTGGCCAGCATCGGTGAGCTCCTCCAGGCGTGGGAGGCAGGCCACGACATCGGCGAGGTCCTCGGCCTGGAGGAGGCCATCAACGCCCCGTGGGCCACGGAAGCGCCGGAGACGGTCACCGCCGCCGAGTTGGCGGCCCGCTTCGGCGTCGAGCCCGCCGACGGCGTCCCTCGCGCTGTCGAGCTCGGCCTGCTGGTGCCCGACGCCGACGGCGAGCGCTACCGCGTCCCCAGCCCCCGTCTCCTCCAGGTGGCCACCGTGCTCCACGCCGCGGGCGTGCCCCTCGACGCCATTCTCGACGCAGGGGCCGCATTGCGGGCCGAGACCGACCGCATCGCCGCCCTCTTCACCGGGCTGGCGATGGACCACGTGGTCGACGCCGATCGGATCGCCGACGCCGCCCCCGACGAGCTGGCCGCCAAGGCCGAGGTGGTGCGCCGCCTGCGCCCGTTGGCGGAAGCGGCGACGGTCGCGGCTCTCGCCCAGTCGATGGACCGCGCCACCACCGAGCGGCTCAGCCAGGAGCTCGAACGGCACTTCGGACGGGCGCGCGACGGCAGCGTGGCCGCGCCGTCCACCCGACCGTGAGCCGCTACTGCCGCGGCGGTGCGTCCACGCGGGCCAGCCGGGTGCGCACCGACCCGAACCGTTCGGTGGCGGCCTGCCAGTCGTCCCTCGCCTCGTCGACCTCGGTCGACGTGCGGGCCACGAAGTTCCACCACATCAAAATCGACTCCGGGAACGGTTCTCCTCCGAGCACCAGCATGCGCGTCCGCCCGGTCCCCGCAATCGTGACCACCAGCTCGTCGCGGCCTGTTCCCAGGTAGGCGAGCGCTCCCGGGGCAACGGCACGCTCCTCCACCGTCGCGACGCCCTCGAGGACGACGAGGGCATGCTCGAACGTCGCGTCGAGCGGGACGGTCGACGTCCCCCGTCGGGCGAGCAGCTCGACGCCCATCAGCGGCGTGTCGGTGCGGGCCGGCGAGCGGAGGCCGGCGAACTCGCCGAGGATCACCGTCGTCGTGCACTCGTCGTGCTCGGCTTGCGGGAGGGCGGCGTGGTGCTCGAACGCCGGTGGCCCGTTACGCGTCGCCTCGGGGAGCGCCACCCAGAGCTGGACACCATGCAACCCGGCGGCTGTGGCGTTCCGCGTCGAGTCCTCGGCATGGGCGACTCCGCGCCCGGCCGTCATCAGGTTGAGTTGCCCGGGCTTGATGCGTTGCTCGCTGCCGAGGCTGTCGCGATGGAGGACGTCGCCCTGCACCAGCCACGTCACCGTCTGGAGGCCGAGGTGCGGGTGCGGACCGATCTTCATGTCGAGCGGCCCCGCCGAGAAGTGGTCGACGAAGCACCAGGCGCCCACCGTGCGGCGCGTTCGCTTCGGCAGCGCCCGACTGACGGCCACGCCGCCGACCTCGGTCGCCCGGCTCGGGAGCACCTCCAGGGCGCGGCCTGCCGTCCGGCCGTCGCCTCGGGCGGCTGTGACGACATCGCCGACGGTCACCGGTCCACTCATGGCGAAAGCCTCCCACGTCCGGCCGCGTTGCGAACGACCGAGCGGGTCAGGCGAACGGCGTCGGCGTGGCGCCCGCGTCGAGCTGGGCCGCTATCTCACGGCACAGCCACCGCCGGAAGCGGGCGATCTCGGGATCGGCCGGCGGTGTGAGCAGGACGCCCGTGCCTGCCAGCCGGTCGAGCTCCGCCACGCCCTCGCCGTACACCCGCGCCGCGGCGGCAGCTTGCGGCGGCAAGGGCCACGTGAAGTCGAGCGAAGCCTGTCCTCCCGACGCCGCGGCCTCCGCCTCGGCCCGTCCGCGGGTGCGCACGCCGCGGAAGACCTCCATCGCCTGGCGCAGGGGCACCAGCGTTGTCGACTCCACCGCGCTGAAGGCTCCGGCATCCGACGCGGCCAGCACCTGGAGCTCGTGCAGGGTGCTCTCCAGGTGCTCCTGGCTGCGCAGGTACGTGTCGACGGGCACGCCTCGCAGGTGGACGACCGCCTCCACGGCCGTGGAGTCGGTGGCGAGGCTGAACTCGAGCCACACCGCCTTGCCCGCGCCGCGCGCCTCGATCCCCCAGCGATGGGCGATGGCGTGGACGATGGCCAGCCCGCGTCCGCCGGACGCAGCCGCCGACGCCTGCTGGGGAACCCCGCGATCGGCGCTGGCGTCGCAGACCTCGACCCGCAACACACGGTCGTGCACGAAGGCCCGGACAGTCACGGGAGGCCGTCCGTGGACCATGGCGTTGGTCACGACCTCGGAGACGGTGAGGCGAACGGTGTCCGCCAGGTCGGGCGCGTCGTCGGGCACCAGCCCGGCGACGGCGCGACGAGCGGCGCCCACGTGCGCGGGCTCCTCGACCGCGACCTCGACCACCGGCATCACCCGGGTAGTTCTAGTTGACGGCAACGTCGGACGGGCCGACCCTGCGATCGGCCTGCCCGGCCTACGGTGTGGGCATGTGCCGGAACATCACGACGCTGCGCGGGCTCGAACCGGGGGCGACGGCGGAGGAGATCGAGGCGGCTGCGCTCCAGTACGTCCGCAAGGTGAGCGGCGTGCAATCGGTCTCGGCGCAGACCGCCGAGCCGGTCGAACGGGCGGTGCGGACGATCGCCGCAGCAACCGCGGCGTTGCTCGTCGACCTCCCCCCTCGCCGGCAACCGCCGCCGTCCCTGCCGCCCCTGCGGCGGATACATCCTCGCCGTCCCGCCTGAGCGTGCGCCGCGCCGCCGCGCGGGTGTTTTCGTGGGCACGGCGACCACGCGCGTACACTGACCGCCAACCGAAGGGGAGTACTCCCTGACGCGGTGCGCTCGTCATCACGGCTTCGGCCCGGGCGCGTCGGCCTCACCCGTGGGGTGGAGGAGACCTTCGGCTGACCGTTCGAAGATCAGCCGAAAGGACCAGCACCGTGGACGTGCCGTTGTGGGCCTGGTTTGCCGTCATCGCCTTCATCCTGGGGGCGTTGGCTCTCGACCTGTTCGTGTTCCACCGCAACGCGCACGAGATCTCCATGCGAGAGGCGGCGATCACCAGTGGCATCTGGGTGACGCTGGGTCTCGCCTTCGGCGTGGTGGTCACCGTCGTCTGGGGCGGCACGGCGGGCGGTGAGTACCTCGCCGGCTACTTGATCGAAAAGAGCCTGTCGGTCGACAACATCTTCGTTTTCGCCCTCCTGCTGTCGTACTTCGCCGTACCAGCCGCCTACCAGCACCGCGTCCTTTTCTGGGGCGTCCTCGGGGCGCTGGTGTTCCGGGCGATCTTCATCGCCGCGGGCGCCGCCCTGCTTGAGTCGTTCCATTGGACGATCTACGTATTCGGCGCCTTCCTCGTGTTCACGGGCGTCAAGATGGCGCGGCACAGCGGCACCGAGGTCCACCCCGAGCGCAACCCCGTGCTGAAGACCATGCGGCGCATCGTGCCCATGACGACGGAGTACGAGGGCTACCGGTTCTTCGTGAAGCAGGGGGCGAAGCGCATTGCCACGCCGATGCTCGCCGTGCTGGTGGCCGTCGAGACGACCGACATCCTCTTCGCCGTCGACTCCATTCCCGCCATCTTCGCCGTGACCGACGAGCCGTTCCTGGTGTTCACCTCGAATGCCTTCGCCATCCTCGGCCTCCGGGCGCTCTATTTCATGCTGGCCGGGATGATGAACCGGTTCGTGTTCTTGAAGGTGGGCTTGGCCGCCGTGCTGGTGTTCGTGGGAGCCAAGATGCTCCTCTCCGAATGGCTGCACGTCCCCGTGTGGGCGTCGCTGCTTGCCATCGCGTGCGTCCTGGCCACGTCGATCCTGGCGTCGCTGCGCGCCACCCGCATCATCGAGATCCCGGAAGTCCCCGACGAGGCCATGCCCGGTTGACGGCAGGGCGTCGAGTCGAGCTGCGGCTGACCGCTGCTGGTCCGCGCATCGCGCCATATGCTGCGCCGTTCGCGGACCACAACGGCTGAGCGTGCACACGTACAGTTCTGCAGGTGGACTCGGGGGGAGCGACCGACGTGAGCGATAGCCGGACTCGGGTCGACGAAGCGCTGCGTCGCCTGGCGGTCCTCGGCGAGCGGCTGCCGTCGGCAGCGCGCCCTTCGCTGGCGCGGGACTCGCTCGATCTGGTCCACGCGCTGCTCGACGAAATCCAACGGGCCACCGCGTCCGTTCCCGTCGAGCAGGCGGTCCAGGCGCTGTACCGCCGACTGGTGCCGCGGTGGCACTTTCCGATGCTCAACGACGACGAGCGCAACGGCGGCTACGAGGCGGCCTTGGCGGAGCACGTCCGACCGCACCACACCGTCCTCGACATCGGCGCCGGCTCCGGGGTGCTCGCAGTGATCGCGGCGCGAGCGGGAGCGCGTCGCGTGATGACGTGCGAGATGAGCGCGACCATTGCCGACGTGGCGCGGGAGGTTGTCGCCGCCGACCCGCACGGCGAGGTGATCGAAGTGATCGCCAAGCGCTCCGACGAGCTCACCCCAGACGACATGGGCGGCCGAGCAGACGTCATCGTGTCCGAGACCTTCGACTGCGCCCTGCTCGGCGAATCACTGCTCGCCATCATGCGAGACGCCCGTGAGCGCCTCCTGGCGCCGGGCGGCACGCTCATCCCCTCGGCGGCGCGAATCACAGCGATGCTCATCGAGAGCGACGCCGTCTTCCGACTCAACCGCGTCGACACCACCCGCGGGATCGACGTGAGCGCGTTCAACCGTTTTTCGACGGCGTCCTACTTCCCGGTACGCCTGTTCCGGCACCCGTACGAGGTGCTCAGTGAGCGGGCAGACGTGGTCGACCTCGACTTCGCGCACGACGACCTCCTGCCCGCCGTCACGCACCACGAGCTGATCGTCACCAAGCCGGGGGTGTGCCACGGGGTCGCCTTCTGGTTCGACGTCACCCTGTCGTCGACAGCCCATCTGGAGAACTCGCCCGAGAACCCGACGAGCAACTGGCATCAGGCCGTGCAACTGTTCGACAAGCCGCTGCCCGTCGAGACCGGCGACCGGGTCGCGATTGCCGTCGCCTACGACGACACCTCCATCTCCTTCTCCCGTTCTGGTCCGCGGATCTCGCACGTACGTGCGAGATCTGCGGACCAGAACGGCGAAGCGGGTGGGTAGGAAGGAGGCGATGCGTTTCCGCGACCGGACCGACGCAGGACGGCGGCTCGCCCAGCGGCTCGTGCCGTACCGGCTGCCGCGGCCCGTCGTCCTCGCCCTCCCGCGAGGCGGCGTCCCTGTAGCCGTCGAGGTCGCCCATGCCCTCCACGCCCCGCTCGACGTGTTCGTCGCCCGCAAGGTGGGTGCGCCCGAGAACCCGGAGTACGGCATCGGCGCGGTGGCGGAGGGCGATGGCGTAGTGGCCAACGTCGCGGTCCTGCGCAGGCTCGGGCTGTCGTCGGAGGAGTGGGTTCGCCTCGTGTCCGCCGAGCGGGCCGAGCTGGCCCGCCGGGTCGATCGGTATCGCGGTGCGCGCCCCCTCCCGGAGGTCCGCGGGCGAGATGTCGTACTCGTCGACGACGGCCTGGCCACCGGCGTTACCGCCGAGGCGGCGCTGGTCGCCCTGCGCACGCTCGAACCGAGCCGCCTCGTGCTCGCCGTGCCGACGTGCGCAGGCGAGACGGCGAACCGCTTGGCGGCTGTCGCCGACGATGTCGTATGCGCAGTGGCACCCGACCCCTTCTACGCCGTGGGCCAGTCCTACGAGCGCTTCGACCAGGTGACCGACGAGGAGGTGACCGCGCTCCTCCAGCACGCCAGGTCGACGCCGGGCATGATGGCTCCGTGAAGGCGCTCGCCCTCCACCATGTCTCCGTCGAGCCTTCCTCACCGACCCCTCGGGGAACCTGATCGAGCTGCACGAGCGCGCCCGCGCCTGAAGCTCGCTACGGCGCCCGGACGGCGGGGTAGGACAGACCCCATGCCCGCCGTGACCATCGAGGACACCACCCGCCTACCCCGGATCGCCACCCCCGTGGCCGACACGAGGCAGCGGCCGGTGGCGTCGATCACCACCGCGCCCCGCGGCTTCGAAGGCGAGGGTTTCCCGGTGCGGCGGGCCTTTGCGGGCGTCGACCTGCGGGCGCTCGACCCGTTCATCCACCTCGACCAGATCGGCGAGGTGAACTACGCGCCGGGCGAGCCCAAGGGGACGCCCTGGCACCCCCACCGTGGCTTCGAGACGGTGACGTACATGATGGACGGTGTCATCCAACACGCCGATTCGACGGGTGGCGGCGGGGTGATCCGCGACGGCGGCACCCAGTGGATGACGGCGGGAAAGGGCATTCTGCACATCGAGACGCCGCCGCACGACGTCGTCGCGGCCGGCGGCTGGTTCCATGGGCTGCAACTGTGGGTCAACCTTCCGACGGCCCAGAAGTGGGTCGATCCCCGCTACCAGGACCTCGAGGCCGAGGCCGTCACGCTGCTCACCACCGAGGACGCGGGTGCGTTGGTGCGTGTGATCGCCGGCGAGCTCGGCGGCCATCACGGGCCGGGCGCCACCCGCTCGCCCATGACGATGGTCCACGCCAGTCTCGCACCGGGCGCCCGCACCGTGGTCCCGTGGCCGGCCGACTTCAACGCCTTGGCGTATGTACTCGGTGGACGCGGACGGGTGGGCGCCGAGCGGACGCCTGTCGAGGCCGGGCAGCTCACCGTCTTCGGCGCCGGCGACCTGTTCACGGTCGAGGCCGACGAACGCCAGGACACGCGAACGGGGGCACTGGAGCTCCTACTCCTCGGTGGCCGGCCCATCGGCGAGCCCGTCGCCTGGTACGGGCCCTTCGTGATGAATACGGAGGGCGAGATACGCCAGGCCTTCGACGACTTCCACGCCGGGCGACTCGGCACAGTTCCGACGAGCCACCCGCTGGCGCCGACCGACGAGCTGGCGGCGGAGACCGACTCCTCGCTGGACTGACCGCGCCGTCGGCCCCACCCGGTGCGGCCGCGGCGGTGCGCCCATGCAGACCTTCCTCCCCGACCCCGACTTCGCCGAGTGCGCCCGGCTGCTGGACGACCGGCGACTCGGCAAACAGCGCGTCGAGGCGCTCCAGATCGTGCGGGCGCTCACCCGGCCGACATACGGCTGGAAGCACCATCCCGCCGTGCGCATGTGGCAGGGCTACGAGGAGGCGCTCGGCGCCTACGCGATGGCGATCTGCCGGGAATGGTGCCGGCGAGGCCACGCCGACACGTGCGAAGCCAAGATCCTGGGCGACCTGGCCGACGGCCTCGTTCGCGTGCCGCCGCGAACGCAGCGCGAGCTGGGGGCGGCAGGCGCGCTGCCGCCGTGGCTGGGCGACGAGGCGCTCCACCTGAGCCACCGCTCGTCGCTCCTGCGCAAGGACCGCGAGTGGTACGGCCCCCGCTTCGGCGAGGTGCCACCCGATCTCCCCTACGTGTGGCCGGTGCCCGGAGAGACGGACAGCGCGACGTAGCGGCTGCCGGCAGCGGCGTACCGTAGCGACCTGGCCGCGCCAGGGGCGGCGCATCGCCACGTCGAAGGGATTGAGGTGGACCGCAACGATGCTCCCGCGGAGTGCCGCATCGTGCGGTTCGTCCCCGGCCGACGACCGACGGACGAGGACATGCACCCGGGCCTCGGCTCGAGCGACTGCGCCGCGCTCGTCACCGGCGACACCGACGACGGCAACCGCGCCATCGTCCTGTTCGAGGTGTCCGACGGCGCTGCTGCCGACGCGTCGCTCGGCGTCGTCGGAGCGGATGACCGCCGGCCCGCCCGCGTCGAAGAGGGCGGCGGAGCACGTCGTCGCGTCGTCCTGTCCCCCAACATCGACTTCGCCGCCGAGGATCTCGGCTTCTCGGTGGGCTTCCTCCGCCGCGCCGAGGTCACGGTGCAGGCGACGCACACCGGCGTGGTCGAGGCCGAGGACCACACCACGCTCGACGTCTGCGACATCCGCCTGCTCGGCCTGCTCTACCAGCGGATCATCGACGCCCTCCTCCGCCCCGACGTCGCCCGCCAGGCGGCGGCCGCCGGCGTCGACGATCCCGGCGTGGAGTTCCACCCCTGGTTCCCCGTCCTGCGCATCGGCGGCGACAAGGCGGCGCTCTACACCAGGGCACTCGTCGACGACATCGTCGGCAAGCAGCGGCACCTGACCGACCCGGCGTGGTTGCTGCGAGTCGGTGTCTACCTCGAACTGCTGACGTGCCTCGGCGTGTTCGAGGCGGTGCGCCATGACGTCGGCGACCCGCTCACGAGCGAGGAGCGGGCGGCGTTCGAGCACAGCGAGGTGTACCGGGAGACCCGGGAGCGCATCGACCCCGGCGCCTGGCGGGAGGTGTGGGCGCTGCGCGCCATCGCCTTCCCCCGGCGCGGCAGCCCGCGAGCGGGGCCGGTGTCGGCGCTCAACCTGCTCCAGAAGAAGCGGGCGACGTTGCGGTTCCTCCATGTCCACCACGAGGATCTCAAGCACGCCATCGAGCTGGCGGGGCCGAACCGGCACAACGCCCAGGAGACGTGGCAGCGGGTGTTCCGCGACGCCGAGCGGGCGGTGCTGCGCCAGACGGCGGCGGCCTTCCCCGAGCTCGGCTTCCTCCCCCGACCGCTGCGCGAGCGCGTCCTGTGGCAGCGGCGGGCGGTGGCAGGCCAGGAAGGGCTGTACGCCACGGCGTGCCACCAGTACCGGGCGTCGATGAACGCGGTCGCCGAGTGGGCCAAGCGGCGGCGGCTGATGGACCACGCGGGCGACGAGTGCGTGCCGGTGCAGGTGAGCCTGCTCGAAGCGCACATGGGCGACGCCACCAAGGTGGCGGCCCTCCAACGGCGTGACGGGTACGGCGAGCGTCTCGACGTGGCGGAACCCGTCGAGCAGAGCCGGCCGACGACCGAGGAGATCGAGGCACTGCTCGAGAACGTCGCCATCCTCGGCATGTTGTCGAGGGCCGATCTCACAGCGCTGGCCGCGAGCGTCCGGCCGTTGCTGCTGGGCCCGACCGAGCGGCTCGTCGTGCAGGGCAGCGGCGACGACTCGCTGTTCATCGTCGCCGAGGGCGAGGTGGAGGTACTGCTGCGCCGCCACGACGGCGAGGACGTGTTCGTGGAGAGGATGGGCCATGGCGCGGTCGTCGGCGAGATGTCCTTGCTCACCGGCGAGCGGCGCAGCGCCACGGTGCGGGCGGTCGAGGCTGCCCTGGTGCTGGAGATCGGCTACCGCCAGTACGAGCCGCTACTGCAGGCGCACCCCGAGTGGCTCGACGAGCTGGCGGTGATCATGGAGGACCGGCTGCGCCGCCGCCAGGTGCGGCTGGCGGAGCACGACGGCGCGCTGCGCACCGTTGCGCTGCGCGAGCGCATCCGCCGGCGGTTCTTCACGGGGACTGCGACGGCCGGCCTCGAACCCGCCTGACGAGCTGTTCGCTCACCCCGCGTCGACCGGGGCCATGCGTGCCGTGAAGTGACGCAGCCAGGGCGCCTGCTCCACGATGCGAAACCCCCGGAGTCGGTCGGCGTCGGCCGCGACGGCGCCGATGACCTCGCCCACGTAGTCGACGTGGCTCTGCGTGTACACCCGCCGTGGGAGGGCCAGGCGAACGAGCTCGTGGGGCGCGGGCTCGTCGGTCTCGCCCTGGCGCGGGCGGCCGAACATGAGCGTGCCGATCTCGACGGTGCGCACGCCGCCCGCGAGGTAGAGGGCGACGGCCAGCGCCTGCGCCGGGAGCTCGTGGGGCGGGATGTGCGGGAGCAGGCCACCGGCGTCGAGGTAGACGGCGTGGCCGCCCGGTGGCCGCACGGTGGGCACGCCCGCCGCCCACGCCTTCTCGGCGAGGTACTCGGCGCTGCGCACCCGGTAGCGCAGGTACTCCGGGTCGGTCACCTCCAGCAAGCCCTGCGCCAACGCGTCCAGGTCGCGGCCGGCGAGCCCGCCGTAGGTGGGGAAGCCCTCGGTGAGGATGAGGAGGTTGCGGCACTGCGCGGCGAGCGCCTTGTCGTTCATAGCCAGCACGCCGCCGATGTTGCCGAGGCCGTCCTTCTTGAGGCTGATGGTGCAGCCGTCGGCCAAGCGGAACATCTCCCGGGCGACGTCGCGGGGATGGCGACCGCCCTGCCCTTCCTCGCGCAGTGTCACGAACCAGGCGTTCTCGGCGAAGCGGGCGGCGTCGAGGAACAGCGGCACGCCGTGGCGGTCGCACACCTCGCGCACCGACCGGACGTTGGCGAGCGACACCGGCTGGCCGCCCCCCGAGTTGTTGGTGATGGTGACCATCACGAGCGGCACCCGCTCGCGGCCGCTGCGGGCAACGAGGTCGTCGAGCGCCTCGATGTCGACGTTTCCCTGGAACGGCGCATCGTGGTAGAGGTCGCGCCCCGTCTCGACGATCCGCTCCAGCTCC
>JAHWLA010000016.1 GCA_019347595.1 Actinomycetota bacterium | reverse complement strand
GTTCGACATCATGTACGGCAAGGGCATCAGCCGTGAGGGGTCGCTCATCGACGTGGGCGTCGACGTGGGCCTCGTGAAGAAGTCGGGCGCCTGGTACACCTATGAAGGCGAACAGCTCGGGCAGGGGCGTGAGAACGCCAAGCAGTTCCTGACCGACAACCCCGAGATCATGGTGGAGATCAACGAGCGCATCCGCCGCCAGGTGGGGCTCGGCGAACTGGGCGACGACGTGCCCTTGGGCGAAGCGGCAGGCGACGACGAGCCGATACTTCTGCAATAGCTCCGAATAGCGCCGGCCGCCGGGCGCGATGAAGCAGGCGCGACGGCCACTATCACAACTTCGGCGGAAGCGACAATCACCTTGAGCGAAATAGAGGAGGATTGTCCGCTTCCGTCGAAGTCTGGCGACGAACCAGTAAGGCGTGCGGGTCTGGAGTCTGGGGGGACAACACCCATGGAAGTCCTGAAGGTGTCGAGCAAGTCCAACCCGAACTCCTGCGCCGGTGCCATGGCGGGGGTCATCCGGCAAACGGGCGCCGTCGAGGTGCAGGTCGTGGGGGCCGGTGCACTGAACCAGGCGATCAAGGCCATTGCCATTGCCCGGGGCTACCTGGCGCCCTCCGGCGTCGATCTCATCTGTGTCCCTGCCTTCAAGGACATCGAGATCGACGGCGAGGGGCGCACGGCGATCCGGCTGCTCATCGAGGACCGGGAGCGGCGGCTGCCGACCACCCTCGACATGCGCGACAGCCTGCCCGTCGCAGCGCTTACACGCACGCCTGCGTAGTCAGTGGGACGTGGGCGCCGGCAGCGCCCGATACCCTGACGGCCATGGCGACGGACACGCCTCCGCGACGCTTCGTCGTCCGCACGTACGGCTGCCAGATGAACGAGCACGACTCGGAGCGGATCGCGGGCCTGCTCGAGTCCGAGGGCATGGTCGCCGTCGACGACGTGGAGTCGGCCGATGTCGTCGTGCTCAACACCTGCTGCATCCGGGAGAACGCCGACAACAAGCTCTACGGCAACCTCGGCAACCTCAAGGCGCTCAAGGAGCGCCGGCCTGACGTGCAGATCGCCGTGGGCGGCTGCCTGGCCCAGAAGGACCGCGAGCTGATCCAGCAGCGGGCGGGCCACACCGACGTGGTGTTCGGCACCCACAACGTGGCGTCGGTGGCCGAGCTGCTGCGGCGGGCGGCCGACGAGGGCCCGGTCATGGAGATCCTGGAGGAGTCCGAGGCGTTCCCCTCGGCACTCCCGGCCCGGCGCGACGTGCCCTACGCGGCGTGGCTCACCATCCAGATCGGCTGCGACAACAACTGCGCCTTCTGCATCGTGCCGTCGGTGCGGGGCAAGGAGATCAGCCGGCCTTTCGACGAAATCGTGGCCGAGGCGGCGGCGCTGGCGGCGGCGGGCACGGTGGAGATCACGCTGCTGGGCCAGAACGTGAACTCCTACGGGCGCGACCTGACCAAGCGTCGTCCGCTGTTCGCCGACCTGCTGCGGGCGGTGGGCGCCGTCGAGGGCATCCGCCGGGTGCGCTACACCAGCCCGCACCCCAAGGACCTGCGGCCGGAGACCATCGAGGCCATGGCCGAGGTCCCGACGGTGTGCGAGCACCTGCACCTGCCCTTGCAGGCGGGCAGCGACCGCGTGCTGGCGGCCATGCACCGGGGCTACCGGGCCGAGCGCTATTTGGAGAAGCTGGCGGCGGCGCGGGCGGCCGTGCCCGATCTGGCCGTGACCACCGACCTCATCGTGGGCTTCCCGGGCGAGAGCGACGACGACTTCGAGCGCACCCTGGAGGTGGTGGCGGCCGCCGAGTACGACAGCGCCTACACGTTCCTGTTCTCGCCCCGGCAGGGGACCGAGGCGGCCGAGCGGGACCAGGACTTCGTACCCGCCGAGGTGGCGGCCGAGCGCTTCGCCCGTCTCAAGGTCGTGGTGGAGCGGTCGGCGCTGCGCAAGCACGAGGCGCGGGTGGGCCGCATGGAAGAGGTGCTGGTGGAGGGGCCGAGCAAGCGCGACGCGTCGGTCCTCACCGGGCGGACGCGGCAGAACAAGCTCGTGCACTTCGCGTCCGACTCGCCGTTGGGGCCGGGCACGTTCGCCGAGGTGCGGGTGACGGCGGCGGCGCCCCACCACCTGACCGGCGAGCTGGTAGCGGTGACCGCCCGGCCCCGACACCGCACCCGGATCCCGGTGGCCGTCGTCTGAGCGCCGTCGTCCTGGTCCACAGCCCGTTGGTGGGCCCGACGACGTGGGAGGC
Source organism: Actinomycetota bacterium (assembly GCA_019347595.1). GTDB lineage: Bacteria > Actinomycetota > Acidimicrobiia > Acidimicrobiales > JAHWLA01 > JAHWLA01. Next base: position 18,014 of record JAHWLA010000016.1, on the reverse strand, counting down.
GGTGGCCGGCCGCCTCCGTGACCGGGGCGCGACCGTGGCCGTGCCCTCGCTGCTCGGCGTCGACCTGACTGCGGAGCAGGCCGAAGCGGTGGCCGAGGCCTGTGTCGAGGTCGGGGCGGCCGAGGTGGTGCTGGTGGGCCACAGCGGGGCGGGGCCGCTGCTGCCCGCGGCAGGGGCGGCGCTGGCGGGCCGAGAGGTGCGTCGAGCGGCCTATGTCTTCGTCGACGCGGCCCTGCCCCATCCGGGCCGCAGTCGGCTGGCGTCGATCCACCCGGCCTTCCAGGCTCAGTTGGCGGGGCTGGTGGTCGACGAGGTGCTTCCGCCGTGGGCCGACTGGTTCGACGAGGGGGCGATCGACGCCCTGGTCCCCGACCCGGAGTTGCGGGCGCGATTCCAGGCCGAGCTGCGCCCGGTCCCGGTGGCCGCGCTGCAGGAGCCGATGCCGATGGTCGAGGACTGGCCCGACGCACCGTGCGCCTACCTGCGCTTCTCCCACGTGTACGAGGGCGAGGAGGCGGAGGCGGCGGCGCAGGGGTGGGCCGTGGCGTCGGTGGACGGCAACCACCTGCACATGCTGGTCGACCCCGACGGCGTGGCCGATGCGTTGGCGGCGCTGCTCGGCCGCCTCGGCGTCTCGCTGTGACCCGGGCCCCCAACCCCGTTCTGGTCCCCCGATCGCGCGCTATGGCGCGCGATCGGGGGACCAGAACGGCGTGGGCGTGATCGCCGTCCGCCACCTGGCCCTGGTCGGCACCACGGCCTCGGGCAAGTCGGCCTTGGCCCTGGAGGTCGCCCGGCGCCTGTCCGACATCGAGCTGCTGTCCGTCGACTCCATGCAGGTCTACCGCGGCATGGACGTGGGCACGGCGAAGCCCACCGTCGCCGAGCAGGTCGAGGTCCGCCACCACCTGCTCGACCTGGCCGACCCCCACGAGGAGTTCTCCGTCACCCGCTTCCAGCAGGCCGCCGCCGCCGCCATTGCCGACATCGAGGCGCGCGGCCGACGGGCCCTGCTTGTCGGCGGCACCGGCCTGTATCTGCGTGCCGTGATCGACAACCTCGACCTCCCCGGCCAGTGGCCCGACGTCCGGGCGGCTCTCGAAGCAGAGCCCGACACCGAGTCGCTCCACCGTCGCCTGCACACGCTCGACCCGGCCGCCGCCGAGCGCATGGAGCCGACCAACCGCCGGCGCATCGTCCGCGCCCTGGAGGTCACGGTGGGCAGCGGCCGCCCGTTCTCGTCGTTCGGCCCCGGGCTCGATGCCCACCCGCCCGTCCCCTTCGACATCGTCGGCGTGTGGCTGCCCCGCCACGTTACGGCCGACCGGATCGCCCGGCGAGTCGACGCCATGGTGGCGGCCGGTCTCGTCGACGAGGTGCACGCCCTGGCCGCCCGCCCGGAGGGCCTGTCGCACACGGCCCGCCAGGCGCTGGGCTACCGCGAGGTGCTCGCCCACGTCGAGCACGGCGCCCCCCTGGCCGACTGCCTGGCCGAAACCGTCCGCCGCACCCGGGCCTTCGCCCGTCGGCAGCGCATGTGGTTCCGACGCGACCCCCGCATCACCTGGTACGGCACCGAGGAAAAGCCGTTCGCTGTCCTTCCGGCCCTCCTGAGAGAATGGGCATGAATGCCGGTCCTCCACCTCACCAAGCACCACGGGCTGGGCAACGACTTCCTCGTGTTGCTCGACCTCGACGCCCGCACTCCCGTGGATGCGGCGCTGGCGCGCGCGCTGTGCGACCGCCACCGCGGCGTCGGGGCCGACGGCGTCATGCGGGTCACCGTCGGGGGCGACGGCGCCGACGTGTCGATGACACTGCGCAACGCCGACGGCGGCGAGGCCGAGGTCAGCGGCAACGGGCTGCGCTGCCTGGGCCAAGCGGTGGTCGACGCGGGCGTCGCCCCGGGGCCGGAGCTCACCGTCGCCACCGCGGCCGGTGTGCGGCGCCTGGTCGTGCAGCCGGGCGAGCTGCCGGCGACGGCGTGGGTCAGTGTGGACATGGGCAAGGCCGAGATCGGTCCCGACCAGCCGCAGGACTTCCCCGACCGCAAGGCCCGCACGGTCGACATGGGCAACCCCCACCTCGTCCTCGTCGGGCCCGACCCGGCGACCGTCGACGTCGGCTCCATCGGCCGGCAGATCGAGGCAACATTCCCCGACGGTGTCAACGTCGAGTTCGTGGCCGTCGGGCCGGGCGCCGACACGCTCACCATGCGGGTGTGGGAGCGCGGCGTGGGCGAGACGCAGGCGTGCGGCACGGGGGCGTGCGCGGCGGCCGCCGCCGCCAACGCCTGGGGTTTGGTGGGGGAGCGGGTCACCGTCCTCCAGCCCGGGGGCCCGGCCGAGGTCGAGTTGCGGGCCGACGGCGTCGTGCTGAGCGGGCCGACGCAGCGCATCGCCCGCATCGAGGTGGACGTGCCGTGACCCTCATCGAGAGGACGTTCCGGGAACGCATCGTCCTCGTCGGCGTGGTCATCGCGCCCGCCACGCTGGAGGAGGTGGAGATGTCGCTCGACGAGCTGGCGCTGTTGGTCGACACCGCGGGCGCCGACGTGGTGGCCCGCGTCGTGCAGCGCCGCGACGCGCCCGACGCCGCCACCTACGTCGGCAAGGGCAAGGCGCAGGAGCTGCACGAGATCTCCGAGGCCGTCGACTCCGACACCGTGGTGTTCGACGACGAGCTGTCGCCCGCCCAGCAGCGCAACCTGGAGAAAATCCTCGGGCGCACCGCCATCGACCGCACGGCCGTGATCCTCGACATCTTCGCCCAGAACGCCCGCACCCAGGAGGGCAAGGACCAGGTCGAGCTGGCCATGATCCGCTACCGCCTGCCTCGGCTGCGAGGACGGGGCACGGCGCTGAGCCGGCAGGGCGGCGGTGTCGGCACCCGGATGGGCGGCGGCGAGACCAAGCTGGAGGTCGACCGGCGGCGGCTGCTGCGGCGCATGCAGCGGCTGGAGCAGAACCTGAAGGAGCTGAGCGCCACCCGGCGGACGCAGCGCAAGGCCCGCGCCCGAGGCAGGCTGCAAACGGTGTCGTTGGTGGGTTACACCAACGCCGGGAAGTCGACGCTGCTGAACCGGCTCACCGACGCCGGGGTGTTGGTCGAGGACCGCCTGTTCGCCACCTTGGACCCCCGCACGCGCCGGCTCCAGTTGCCGGGCGGCGAGGCGGTGCTGTTGTCCGACACCGTGGGCTTCATCCAGAAGCTGCCGCACGGCTTGGTCGAGGCGTTCAAGTCGACCTTGGAGGTGGTGGCCGAGTCCGACCTGCTCGTGCACATGGTCGACTCCGCCGCCCCCGACCCCGAGGCCCAGATTGCTGCGGTGCACGCCGTGCTGGGGGAGATCGGCGCCCGCGAGGTCCCCGAGCTCCTGGCCTTCAACAAGGTCGACGTGGCGCCCGATGCCAAGCGGATGAGCGAGGCGCATCCGGGCTCGGTGGTGCTGTCGGCGGTGACGGGTGAGGGCATCGACCGGCTGCTGGCGACCATCGGCGACCGTCTGCGAGCGCTGGCTGACGTGGTGGAGCTCATCGTGCCGTTCGAGCGGGGCGACGTGGTGGCCGCGCTGCACCGGGAAGGCGAGGTCCTGACCGAGCAGCACGAGGAAGGGGCCACGCGGCTGCGTGCCCGCCTCAACGCCGACGGCAGCGCCCGCTTCCGCGACTTCGTCGTGTCCACCACGCCGCAGTGAGCGCCACTCCGACCGGCTTCACGCCGCCGCCGTATCCCTACGACCGTTTGGCGCCGGCGGCCGAGGCGGCCCGTGCGCACGAGGGCGGGGTCGTCGACCTCTCCATCGGCACGCCCTACGACCCGCCGCCGCCCGCCGTGGTTGCCGCGCTGGGGTCGTCCGGCGCCGAGTGCGGCTACCCCGCTTCGATCGGCTCGCCCGCCTACCGCGAGGCGGCGGCCGCCTGGATGGACCGGCGCCTCGGCGTCGGCGTGCCGCCCACGCAGGTGGCGGCGTGCGTGGGCACCAAGGAGTTCGTGGCCACGCTGCCTCAGTGGCTGCGGCTGCGGACGCCCGAGCGCGACACCGTGCTGTACCCCGCGGTGTCGTATCCCACCTACGAGATGGGGGCCGTGCTGGCCGGGTGCCGGGCGGTGCCCGTGCCGGTCGACGACCTGTGGCGGCTCGACGTGTCGCGCATCGATCCCGACGACGCGGCGCGGGCGCTGTGCCTCTGGGTGAACACGCCGGGCAACCCGGCGGGCAACGTCGACGACCTGGCGACCGCGGCGGCGTGGGGCCGAGCGCACGGCGTACCGGTGTTCAGCGACGAGTGCTATGTCGAGTTCACCTGGGCGGGGCGGCCCCGGACCATCCTGTCGAGCGGGCTCGACGGCGTCATCGCCGTCCACTCGCTGTCGAAGCGCTCGAACCTGGCGGGCGTGCGGGCCGGCTTCTACGCCGGCGACGCCGAGTTGGTGCACTACCTGTCGGAGGTGCGCAAGCACGTCGGCATGCTTGTGCCCGGGCCGGTGCAGGCGGCCGCCGTGGTGGCGTGGTCCGACGACGCCCACGTCGAGGCGCAGCGCGAGCGCTACCGGGAGCGCCTGGAGCGGTTCCGGGCGGTGCTGGGAAAGCTCGGCGTGCACGTGGTCATGCCGGCGGGCAGTTTCTACCTGTGGGCGCCCGCACCGGACGGCGACGAGTGGCAGTTCACGCAGCGGCTGGCGGCCGAGGGCGGGTGCCTGGTCAGTCCCGGCGAGTTCTACGGGGACGCCGGGCGGGGGCACGTGCGCATCGCCCTGGTGCAGCCGCTGGACCGGCTCGACCTGGTGGCCGCCCGACTCGGCGTGTGAGCGCCGGCGGCCGGTAGCCTCGCCGCCATGGCCGACCTTCAATCGCAGATCGAGGAGCTCTGGGAGCGCCGCACCGAACTGGCCGCAGGCGACGAGGACGCCTTCGCCGTCGTGCGCCAGGCCGTCACCCTGCTCGACACCGGCGAAGCCCGGGTCGCCGAGATCGGTACTGCGGGCGACGTCGTCGTTCACCAGTGGCTGAAGCAGGCGATCCTGCTGCTGTTCCGCCTGTCGTCCATGGAGACGATCGAGGTGGGCCCGTTCGAGTTCGCCGACAAGATCCCTCTCAAGCGCGACTACGCCGCAGCCGGTGTGCGGGTGGTCCCGGGAGCGTCGGCCCGGTGGGGGTCGTTCCTGGAGCGCGGCGTGACGATGATGCCGAGCTACGTGAACATCGGCGCCCGGGTCGGGGCCGGGACCATGGTCGACACGTGGGCGACGGTCGGGTCGTGCGCCCAGATCGGCGCCAACGTGCACCTGTCGGGCGGTGTGGGGATCGGCGGCGTGCTGGAGCCGCCCCAGGCTGCGCCGGTGATCGTGGAGGACGACGCCTTCATCGGCAGCCGGTGCATGGTGGTGGAGGGCGCCCGGGTGCGGCGGGGGGCCAAGCTGGGGGCGGGGGTGATCCTGTCGTCGTCGATCCCGGTGATCGACGTGGAGACGGGTGAGCAGATCAGCCGGGGCGACGTGCCCGAGCGGGCCGTCGCCATCTCGGGGACGCGGGCCAAGCGGTTCGCGGGCGGCGAGTTCGGCCTGCCGTGCGTGCTCGTGATCCGGCGGCTGGGCGAGGGCGAGGAGCACGACAAGCTCAAGCTGGAGGCGGTGCTGCGCGAGCACGGCGCCACCACGTGACCGACCTCCTGGCGCGCTGCGCCGAGTTGGTCGACGTGCCGTCGGTCAGCCACCAGGAGACGGCGTTGGCCGACCTGGTGGAGGGCACGCTGCGGGCGGTGGCGTCGCTCGACGTCGAGCGGGTGGGCGACAACGTGGTTGCCCGTACCGCGCTGGGGCGTCCGCAGCGGCTGCTGCTGGCCGGGCACCTCGATACCGTGCCCCCCAACGGGAACGAGGGGGCCCGCATCGAGGGCGATGTGCTGTGGGGGCTGGGTTCGGCCGACATGAAGGGCGGGCTGGCCGTCATGCTGGCGTTGGCCGAGGCGGTGGGCGAGCCCGCCGTCGACGTCACGTACGTGTTCTACGTCGGCGAGGAGGTGGCTCAGGTGCACAACGGGCTGCTCCAGCTCGGCGGGGCGAGGCCCGACCTGCTCGTCGCCGACGCCGCCGTGCTGGGCGAGCCCACCGAGGCCGTCATCGAGGCCGGGTGCCAGGGCACCATGCGGGTGGAGGTGACGCTGGCGGGGGAGCGAGCCCATACCGCCCGGCCCTGGGTCGGGCGCAATGCCGTCCACCGGCTGGCCCCGTTGCTGGCCCGAGTGGCGGCCTACGACGAGCGGCGGCCGGTGCTCGACGGATGCGAGTACCGGGAGGCGCTCCAGGCGGTCCGGGTCGACGGCGGCGTGGCGGGCAACGTGGTGCCCGACCGGGCCACCGTCGTGCTGAACCACCGCTTCGCCCCGGACCGGACGCTCGACGAGGCGGTGGCGCACGTGCACGCCGTGCTCGGTGACGCGGTCGACCTCGACGGCGGCGATACGTTGGAGGTTGTCGACGCGTCGCTCCCGGCGCCGCCCGCGCTCGACCACCCGTTGCTTCGGTCGCTCCTCCGGCGGACGGGCGCGCCGCCCCGGGCCAAGCTGGGATGGACGGACGTGGCCTTCTTCGCCGCTCGCGGGGTGCCCGCCGCCAACTTCGGCCCCGGCGACCCCACCATCGCCCACACGGCGACCGAACACGTCGACCGGGCCGAGTTGGAGGCCGCCTACGACGCCCTCACCGGACTGCTCACCGAGGGGGCTTCGTAGCCCGTCCCCTCGGTGTATCAGCCGATGAGCTTGGCTTCCAGGGTGATCTCGGCGGCGGCCAGCAGCGTCGACACCGGGCAGGTGCGCTTGGCGGTGTCGGCCAGCTCCTGGAAGTCGGCCTCGCTGATGCCGGGGACCTCGGCCTCGGTCACCAGGTCGATCCGCGGGATGCGGAAGCCTGCGTCGCCCTTCTCCAGGTGCACCTTGGCTGTGGTCTGGACGCTCACCGGCTCGTGGCCCGCCTTGCCCAGCCCGCCGGCGAAGGCCATGGAGAAGCACCCGGCGTGGGCAGCGGCGATGAGCTCCTCGGGGTTGGTCCCGGTGCCCTCTTCGAAGCGCGAGCTGAACGAGTAGGCGCCCTCGTAGGCGCCTCCGGCCAGACGCATGCTCCCCTTCCCGGACTGGAGCGGTCCTTCCCAGCGGGCATCGGCGGATCGAACGGGCATGTCTGTCCTCCTCGGACGGCGAGCGTGGCGCAGTTCAGATGCGACGAGCCCGGACGATACCCCGCGTCGCCGCACCGAGGAGCACGACGGCGGCGAGCGGCGCGGCCCACGGCAGCGAGTCGTCGCCACCGGGCCGCCCAGGCAGCTCGCGCCGAGCCGATACCCGGTCGTCGGCATTGGTCTTGCCGTCGGGCGTGGCGCCGTCGGCCGACCCGGCCCCGGACACGATCAGCATGTCGGTGCCCGTGTCCCCGCCATCCGCACTGGCCGCCGAGTCGGGTGCTGCGGGCGCTGTGGAGGCGCCGCCGGCGCCGCGTGGTGCTGTCGACGTCGATCGCGTTCCGCCCGACGAGCGGGTGTTGCCCGTGCCACTGCCCGTGGCGCCTGTCGTGCCGGTGCTCCCGCCCGCCTTGGCGGCGGGAGCCAGGCCCTCGACGGCCTTGGCCAGATCGAGGCGACCCCAACCGAAGGTCGAGTCGCGCCCGGCGGAGCCGATGTCCTTCGCCGTGGCGAGCAGCCGGTCCACCGTCTGCTGCGGCGTCAGCCCGAGACCGCGGAGGATGGCAGCGGCACCCGCCACGTGCGGTGCCGCCATCGACGTTCCCGCTGCATATGCGTACGTGTTCGGGTTGTCGTCCGGCTCCCAGTACGTCGAAAGGATGTCGTCGACGTCCGCCTCGGTGCCCGCACCACCAGGTGCGGACATGCCCCATTTCGCCTGGCCGACGCCGCTCGAGTAGAGGGGCTTGCCGTCGCGGCGGTTGGTGGCGCTCACCACCAACGCCGGCTCGTCGCTGAACCCCGATCCCGTGGCGAACGAGTTCCCGGCTGCGATCACGCAGATGACGCCGCGGTCCCACGCATAGCGGACTGCGTCCACGAACGACGAGCCGACCACGCCCTGGACGTTGTTGCCGAGCGACAGGTTGACGACGTGCGCTCCGTTGTCCACGGCCCACCGAATGCCGGCGTTCACGTCTTGGGCTGTGCCTACGCCCTGACGGATGCCGAAGACTGTGTGTGCCGGGTCGTCCTCGTCGAGCTCCAGGACGCGCACGGGCAGGATCTTGGCGTCGGGCGCCACGCCCACGACACCGCGGCCGTTGTTCGTCGACGCCCCGGCGATGCCCGCCACATGGGTGCCGTGGCCCACGTCGTCGTCGGGACGCTGGCCGTCCTCGATGAAGTTGCGGCCGGGGAGGATCTTGCCCGAGGCGTAGTCCTCGTGGCCGAAGAACATGCCGCTGTCGACGACGGCGATGGTGGTCCCCGCCCCGGTCCCCGTCGCCCACGCCTGCTCGGCGCCGATGATCTTCATGCCCCACTGGTACTGGTACCCGGGGTCGTTCACCGCCGCCTGGGCAGGCGTCATCCCCGTGAACGCTCCCGCCGTCAGGACCAAAACGGCGGCACACACGAGGAAGCGCCGCAAGGACATGCCTCTATTGTCGCCGACGCAGGGTCGAACTCCTGCGTCGCGGGCTCACATGCGCCGCATGACCGTGACCACCTTGCCGTACACGGTGACCTCCCGGGGGTCGAACTCCATCGGTGCGAGGCGCTCGTTGGCGGGAAGCAGGACGATCTTGCTCCCCTTGCGCGAGAAGGTCTTGACGGTGGCTTCCTCGCCGGGGATGCCCGCCACGACGATTTCGCCCTTGCGGGCTTCGGGTTGCTGGCGGGCCACGACGTAGTCGCCGTCGAGGATGCCCGCGTCGATCATCGAGTCGCCCCTCACCCGTAGCATGAAGAGCTGGCCGTCGCCGGTGAAGTCGGCGGGCAGCGGCATCAGCTCCTCGATGTTCTCCTCGGCCAGGACGTCGGTGCCCGCCGCCACATCGCCGACGAGGGGGACGTGCTGCACCGGCCGTCGCTCGATCGGGGCGCTGCTCGACGGGTCGTAGCGGACTTCGATGGCCCGTGGCTTGGTCGGGTCGCGCCGGAGGTATCCCAGCCGCTGGAGCGTCCCCAGGTGGGCATGCACGGTCGACGACGAGGTGAGGCCCACCGCCTCGCCGATCTCCCGCACCGACGGCGGGTACCCGCGGTCGCGGAGGTGCTCGGCGATGAACTCGAGTATCTCCCTTCGCTTGCCGGTCAGTCCCTCGCCCATGGTGGCGCCCCTTTCAGGTCGAACACGCGTTCGAGATGGAAGGTAGCAGGCGAGGAAGCCGCTGGCAAACATCTGTTCGAGATTTTTCTTGACGGGGAACAGGCGTTCGTGTTTTGCTGGCGACAGCCGAACATGCGTTCGTCCGGCCTGGGACGGACCCGAAGGGGAAGCCGGGCCGGGGCGGAACCGGACGGACGCAGTCGGCGAGGTTGCATCAGCAGAGCTTGGTTGTCACACCCCCTCGTCATGATGCAAAGCATGCGAGACGGACAGAGGAGAACGGCAATGGTCGCAGTGGCAGTGCCTGGCGCTCGACCCGGCGCACACGGGGCAATCGGGCGTATTCATGTCCGGCGGCCGGCCACGCACCCGTCGCGCCCGACGTCTGCCGCCTGCTTTCGGCGGCGCCGGGTCGCCGTGTCGTCACTCTTTCTCGGCATGCTCCTCGCCGGAAGAGTGGCGCTCGGCCTGCTGGGGAGCGGACCCCTCTCCGCCTCCCAGCCGGCGTCGCCGGTGCTGGTGAGCGAGCGAGTGCACATCGTGCAGCCCGGCGACACGCTGTGGAACATCGCCCGCAGCCTGCGGCCGGAAGGCGACGTGCGGCGCGTGGTGCACCAGTTGGCCTCGCAGCGGGACGGCGCCGCGCTGCGGGTCGGGGAACGGATCGCGCTGCCGTGACCAGCGCCTGCGTGGGAGTAGCGTCGGTGACGTGCGTTGCCCGTCCTGCGCCAGTGTCGATGACAAGGTTGTCGACTCGCGTCTGGCCGAGGACGGCGCCGCCATTCGCCGCCGCCGGGAGTGCCTGAACTGCAGCAGGCGCTTCACGACGTTCGAGCGGATCGAGGACGTCCCGCTCGTCGTCGTCAAGCGATCGGGGCACCGCGCTCCGTTCGATCGCACCAAGATCGTGGCCGGCCTGCGGGCAGCCACCAAGAATCGGCCGGTGTCGGACGACCAGCTCGAGGCGCTGGCGGCCGAGGTCGAGGAGTCCCTGCGCCTGGAGGGGCCCGAGCTCACCAGCCAACAGATCGGCTTGGCCGTCCTCGAGCGGTTGCGAGCCCTCGACCATGTCGCCTACCTGCGCTTCGCCAGCGTCTACAAGGGTTTTGAGGATGCCGGCGACTTCGAGCGAGAGGTCGGCCTGCTCACGAAATCGACCGAGCCGAAGCGACCGGGCTGAAGCGCCTCAGCCTGGGGCGACGACCTCGGCTGTCACGGGGGCGACTCCCGTGATGCCGAGGGCGACCGCTGCTGCGTGGCTCAGGTCGAGCACACGCCCCTCGATGTAGGGGCCCCGGTCGTTCACCAACAGCAGCACGCGTGCCGCTCCGCGGCTCACGACGAGGAAGGTGCCCAGCGGCAGCTCCTTGCTCGCCACGGTGAACGCCTCCTGGTCGTAAATGGCTCCACTGGCCGTCGGGCGCCCGTCGAAGCCAGGCCCGTACCAGGAGGCCAGCCCCTCCACCCGGGCCCCGGTGGCGCGCAGGCCCGGGGGGAGGGCGGTACCGGGCGGCAGTGGTCCGAAAGGCCACTGCTTCATCAACTGCATCTGGCGCTCGGTCGCCTTCTTGTGGCGGGGGACCAAGGCGTCGGGGTCCAACGGGCTGGGTTTGTACCCCCCCGGCCCGGCGTCCGCGCGCGCCCGTCCACGGGCGTCGGCCAGCTCGGCGGCTCGTGCCGCCTGGGCGCGTGCCCGGGCTTCGTCCGCCCGCCGCAGCTCCTCGGCCCGGCGGGCGTCGTCGGCGGCGATGGTGGCCTCGAGGTTGGTGCGGATGCGCTCCATCTCGGCGGCCAGGCGTCGGTGCTCGGTGGTGGCCGTCTCGGCCGCCTGCCGCTCGTCGCGGGCGGCCCGGGCGGCGGCCCGGTAGCCGCCGATGAGCGCTTCCTCTTTGGCCGTGGCCACCTCCAGGTAGGCGGCGGGGGCACCGTGGCCCATGCCCGCGATGCGACCGCCGCTCATGTAGGCCACCACGGCGCGCTCCCGCAATCGCTGCCTGCTCTCGGTGAGCCGGTCGACGACGGCCTGGGTGCGGAACTGGGCGGCCACCACCTCGGCCTCGCTCGTCGCCAACCGGTCGCTCAGCTCGGCGATGCGGACCAGCAGCGAGGCGCGATCCGACCGCGCGTCGGCGCCGGCCGGCGCGTGCGGCGTCGTGGCGGCCACCAGTGCGGCCACCACGATGGCGGCGAGCACCCGTCCCATCGCTAAGGTTCCTCGGGTTCGAAGTGATCACGCTTGAGCGGTTTCGACCGAGTCGGAGGTGCGGATGCGAGTCGGAGTCCTTACCGGTGGGGGCGATTGCCCGGGGCTCAACGCCGTCATACGGGCGGTCGTCCGCAAGGGGGAGCGCGAGTACGGCGACGAGCTCATCGGCTTCACCGACGGGTGGAAGGGCGTGATCGAGAACCGCACCATGCCCCTCGATGTCGAACGGTGCCGCGGCATCCTCCCCCGGGGCGGCACCATCCTCGGCTCGTCGCGCACCAACCCGTTCAAGGTCGACGGCGGCGTGGAGCGGAGCCGGGCCAGCCTGGAGGCCAACAACCTCGACGCGCTCATCGCCGTCGGCGGCGAGGACACGCTCGGCGTGGCCAACAAGCTGGCGGCCGAGGGCGTGCAGGTCGTCGGCGTGCCCAAGACCATCGACAACGACCTGTCCGCCACCGAGCTCACGTTCGGCTTCCACACCGCGGTGCAGATCTGCGTCGATGCCATCGACCGCCTCCACACCACGGCGGAGTCGCACGACCGGGTGATGGTCTGCGAGGTGATGGGGCGCCACGCGGGCTGGATCGCCACCTACGCCGGCATCGCGGGCGGCGCCGCCGAGATCCTCATCCCCGAGGAGCGCTTCGACATCAACGAGATCGCCGAACGGATCAAGCGCCGCCACGACAAGGGCCGCTACGCCTCCATCATCGTGGTGGCCGAGGGCGCCCAGCCCCAGGAGGGCACCATGGCCCTCGTGTCCAAGGACGTCGACCAGTTCGGCCACGTCCGCCTGGGCGGCATCGGCAACATGGTGGCCGAGCAGATCGAGGCGCTCACCGGTTTCGAGACCCGGGTCACCATCCTCGGCCACATCCAGCGCGGCGGCACCCCCACGGCGTTCGACCGGGTGCTCGCCACCCGGTTCGGGATCGCCGCCATCGAGGCCGTGCACGACGGCGAGTTCGGGACCATGGTGGCGCTGCGGGGCGGCGAGATCGTGCGGGTGCCGCTGGCCGAGGCGGTCACCGAGCTCAAGACGGTCGACCCCGAGCTGTTCCGTCACGTGGCGGTGCCCTTCTTCGGGTGAGCGCCGCATGCCCGCCGTCGACGGTGGGCACGATCCGCGCATGAGCGAGTCGCAGCCGCGAACGGTCCTGACCACGGGCGCCAATTCCGGGATCGGCCTGGCCACCGTGCTCGAGCTGGCCCGCCGCGGTTACCGGTCGGTCGGCTCCGTGCGGTCCGACGAGAAGGCGGAGTTCGTGCAGAAGGCGGCGGCCGACGTCGGTGTCGAGGTGGAGACCATCCTCCTCGACGTGGGCGACGCCGACCAGTGCGAACGTGCCCTCGCGGGCCTTCGGCTCTACGGCTTGGTCAACAACGCGGGGTACGCGGTGACCGGCGCCATCGAGGACGTGTCCGACGAGGAAGCCCGCGGCATCCTCGAGACGATGACGATCGCGCCCATGCGGCTGGCTCGCCTCGCCCTCCCCGCCATGCGCGACCAGGGCAGTGGCCGCATCGTCAACGTGTCATCCATCGCGGGCCGGGCCACCGCCCCGTTTGCCGGGTGGTACACGGCGGCCAAGCACGGGCTGGAAGCGGCGAGCGACGCCCTGCGTATGGAGGTGGCGGGCGACAACATCAAGGTCGTCCTCGTGGAGCCCGGCGGGTTTCGCACCGGCATCTGGGACGACACCGAACGCGACATCGCCAGACGCGAGGAACACGGCACCCGCTACAGCGTCGGCTATCGCCGGGCCCTTCAGGCGATCCGCCTGGGCTCGCCGGTGATGGGCGACCCCGGCACGGTGGCCCGCACCATCGCCTCGGCCGTCGACGCCCGGTCGCCGCGGGCGCGCTACCTCGTCGGTATCGACGCGCAGCTCGCCACAGTGGCGACGTCGTTCACGCCCACCGCCGTCCGCGACCGCATCACCCGACTGGTCCTCGGCCTCTGAGGTCGTCGGCCGCCTCCAGCAGCTCGCACAGCGGCTCGAACAACTGCGGCGCAGCGGCCACCCACGTCCCGTCCTCGAACCGGCGCACCAAGGCGCCCGCCTCCGACGCCACCAACGAGCCGGCCGCCGCGTCCCACGGCGCCAGCCCCCGCTCGAAGAACGCGTCGAGCCGTCCCAGCCCCACCCACGACAGGTCGAGGGCGGCGGCGCCCGCCCGCCGGATGTCGCGCACGGCAGGCAGCACCCGGGCCAGCACCGCTGCTTGGCGCCCCCGGTCGGCGGCGTCGTAGGAGAAACCGGTTCCCACCAGCGCGGTAGCCAGGTCGGCCGCACCGGTCACCCGCAGTGGCTCGCCGTTGCACCAAGCGCCGCCGCCTCGCAGCGCCGTGAACGTCTCGTCGTGCAGCGCGTCGTGGACGACACCGACGACGGACTCGCCGTCGCGTTCGGCCGCCACGGACACCGCCCAGGCCGGGAAGCCGTAGAGGTAGTTGGTGGTGCCGTCCAGCGGGTCGACCACCCAGCGCACCCCGCTCGTCCCGACGGAGGCCGTGCCCTCCTCCCCGAGGACGGCGTCGTGGGGCCGGGCCGACCGCAGCGCGCCTGCGACCAACCGCTCGCTCGACCGGTCCATCTCCGTGACCATGTCGGTCCGCGTCGACTTCGTATCCACGTCCGTGCGCACGTCGGCCAGGCCGTCGAGCAGGTGGGCGCCTGCCCGCCGGGCGACGTCGACGGCGAGATCGAGGAGGGGCTGCAAGTCGTCCACGGCGGCAGGTCTAGCCTGACGCGATGGCTGTCATCGACCTTCGGTCCGACACGGTGACCCGCCCCACCGCCGAGATGCGCCGGGCCATGGCCGACGCCGAGGTCGGCGACGACGTGTACGGCGAGGACCCCACGGTCAACGCTCTGGAGGCGGCCTACGCCGAGCGGGTCGGCAAGGAGGCTGCCCTCTTCGTCCCCTCGGGCACCATGGCCAACCAGTTGGCGCTGCGCCTGCTCACCGCCCCGGGTACCGCCGTCGTCACCGGTCGCCGCCAGCACATCGTCCTCTACGAGAACGGCGCAGGCGGCCGCAACAGCGGGGTCCAGTTCACCACCGTGGCCGATGACGACGGCACGCTCGACCCCGCCGACATCACCGCCGCCATCGACGCCGCCGCCCATCACCAGCCCCGGCCCAGCCTCGTCTGCGTCGAGAACACGCACATGCCCGCCGACGGCGCACCGTGGCCGCTCGACCGCCTGCGCGCCGTGAAGCATGCGGCGGCCGGGCTGCCCATCCACCTCGACGGCGCCCGGCTGTTCAACGCCGAGGTCGCCACCGGTACCAGCGCAGCCGACTATGCGGCCCAGGCGACCACTGTCATGTCGTGCCTGTCCAAGGGTCTCTGCGCCCCCGTGGGCTCCGTGCTGGCGGGCCCGGCCGACGTCATGGCGGCGGCGCGCGAAGAGCGCCAGCGCCTCGGCGGCGGGATGCGCCAGGCAGGCGTCATCGCGGCGGCCGGTCTCGTCGCCCTCCGCACCATGGTCGAGCGCCTGGCCGACGACCACCGGCGCGCCCGCCGCTTGGCCGAGGCGGTGGTCGACCGCTGGCCCGATGCAGGCTGCGACCCCGCACGCGTGCGCACCAACGTCGTGACATGGCGGCACGCGCACACCGAGCGGGCGCTCGACCACTTCGCCGCCGAGGGCGTCCTGGCGGGGACCATCGCGCCCGGCGTCCTGCGTTTCGTCACCCACCACGACATCGACGACGACGCCGTCGAACGCGCGTGCAAGGTGGTGGCAGCGGCCCCGTAGGTCAACGGCCGAGGTTCTCGTTGTTCTCGTTGCGGAAGTGCGCACGGGGGTGCGCACTTCCGCAACGAGAACCGCGGTGGTGGCGGCGCGTCAGCAGCGTCCAGCTACCTCATGGCGCCCCGGAGCATGCGCACGCCGACGAGGTAGCCCGCCCACCATGACGGTGCCCATGAAGGCGACGAAGGAGATCACGGCGACGTTGACGTCCTCGGCGTCGCGCACTCGCCGCCGGCATCCGGCGACAGGAGCGTCAGGTACACGAACACGGCGACAGCGCCTGCCAGGTTGCCGACGGCGTACCGCCCCATGTCGACCAGTAGGTGGCGGTGGCGTCGAGGCGGTGTGTTTCCGGCGCCAGGGACGCCGACGGTACCCTGCCGCCATGCCGGACCTCGTGGACGCCGTGCCCGCGAGGGCGCTCGCCGTGTACGCCCACCCCGACGATCCCGAGGTCTCGTGCGGCGGGACGCTGGCTCGATGGGCCGCCGGAGGCGCCGAGGTGCACGTGGTCGTAGTGGGACGCGGCGACAAGGGGTCGTCCGATCCGAGTGCCGATCCGCCGGCGCTCGCCGAGCGCCGGGCCGCCGAGGTGACAGCGGCGGCCAAGGTCCTCGGCGTGGCGAGCCATTACCTGCTCGGCATCCCCGACGGCGAGATCGAGAACACCATGGCGCTGCGCGAGCAGCTCGTCCGCCTCGTTCGCGAGGTCCGGCCCGATGCCGTGGTGTGCCCCGACCCCACCGCGGTCTTCTTCGGTACCCGGTACTTCAACCACCGCGACCACCGGGAGCTGGGCTGGGCGACCCTCGATGCCGTGGCCCCCGCCGCTGCCAACCCGCACTACTTCCCGGACGCCGGCGCCGCCCACCAAGTGTCGTCGGTGTACCTGTCCGGCACGTTGGAGCCCGACGCCTGGGTCGACATCAGCGGCGTGGTCGACCGCAAGGCCGAGGCGCTCATGTGCCACGAGAGCCAACTGGGCGAGCCGGGCGAGTGGCTGCGCCAAGTGGTGCGCCAGCGGGCCGAGGAGGGTGGTCGCCGGGCGGGCGTCGCCTACGCCGAGGGATTCCGTCTACTCCGGCTCGTCGACTGAGTCCCGCGTCTCTTTGATCGTCCGCCACTCGCCCATGGCTCGCAGGGTCAGGACGGCGACGACCGCGACACCGGCGGCGGCGATGAGCCCGCCCACCAGCGCCCCGACGCCCGCTGCGCCCGTGCAGTCGTTGTTGTCGGAGCACCCGATCTGCACGAACGACCACCCGATGAGGGCGCCGCACACGCCCGCCACCACGATGGCGCCGAAGGCCAAGGCGCGGGCCGCAGGCGACGGCAGGGCGGAGACAGGACGCTCGGGTCGCGACATCGGCCGCCGACTGTAAAGGACCGCCCTCCCTACCCTCGAACTTGCGTACGGACCGCGTTGCGAAGCCGCGCGGTCCGTACGCGAGCTCGGGAGCGTGGGCGGTTCAGCGGCGGGCCAGGTCGCAGACCGTGGCACCTGCCGCCCGCACCAGCTCGTCGGGCGCGATGGCGAAGTTCACGTTCGGCGTCCCCGCCGCGGCCCACACCTCGTCGTAGCGCACCAGGTCCTCGTCGACGAAGACCCGCAACGACGTGCGGTAGCCGAAGGGCGGCACGCCGCCGATGGGGAAGCCGGTCGCCGTCCGCGCCGCATCGGCGTCGACCCGCCCCGCCTTCCGGCCGCCCGCGGCGGCGGCCAGCTTCTTCTCGTCCAGCCGGTTGGGCCCGCTGACGAGCGCCACCACCACCTCGTCGTCCACCGAGAACACGAGCGACTTCACGATGCGCCCCACCTCCACGCCGACGGCGGCGGCCGCCTCCTCGGCGGTGTGCGTGGACTCCGGGAACTCCTTGGGATCGACGGCCACACCGAGCTCGCGGGCCGCGGCCAGGAACGCCATGACGTTGCGGTGCATGGTCCCCGACACTGCCAGACTTTCCGGCATGCGGGCGTGGGTGGTCGCCGGTGGGTTGGTGGAGGGACCGGAGGGGCTCCTGCTCGTCCAGAACCGCCGCCGCGACGGGTCGCTCGACTGGTCGCCGCCCGGCGGGGTCATCGAGGTCGGTGACGGCGAGTCGGTGCGCGCCGGGCTCACCCGCGAGGTCGAGGAGGAGACCGGCATCCGCGTCAGCGAGTGGGCCGGCCCCGTCTACGAGGTGGAGGCGGTGGCCGAGGGGATGGGCTGGACCATGCGCGTCGAGGTGCACCGGGCGGTCGCCTTCGAGGGCGAGCTGCGCATCGACGACCCTGACGGCATCGTCGTCGACGCCCGCTTCGTGCAGACGGGCGAGTGCGCGGGCCGCCTGGCCGACTGTCATCCCTGGGTGCGCGAGCCGCTGGGGGCGTGGCTCGACGAGCGGTGGGACGAGCGCCGTTCGTACCGCTATCGCGTCGACGGCGCCGACCGGCACAACCTGTCGGTCGTGCGGCTTTGAGCGAGCCCGAACCGACGATCCTCCACGTCGACATGGACGCGTTCTACGCGTCGGTCGAGGTGCTCCGCGACCCGACACTGGCGGGCAAGCCCGTGATCGTGGGGGGCTCCGGCGACCGCGGCGTGGTGGCGTCGTGCTCGTACGAGGCCCGGGCCTACGGCATCTCGTCGGCCATGCCGTCGGCGCGCGCCCGGCGCCTGTGCCCCCACGCCGTCTTCGTGCACGCCGACTTCGACGCCTACAACGAGTACTCGCGCCGCATCCACGAGATCTTCGCTTCCTACA
>JAHWLA010000183.1 GCA_019347595.1 Actinomycetota bacterium | reverse complement strand
AGCAGCTCCACGAGCCCGTTACCCACCCGCGCGACGGCGTGCTGGTGCGGGAGATCCGCATCCCCGTCGACCGGGCCGGGCTGTACGTACCGGGGGGCCGGGCGCTCTACCCGTCGACCGTGCTCATGACCGCCATCCCGGCCCGGGTGGCGGGCGTGCCCGAGCTGGTGCTGTGCGTGCCGCCCGGCCCGGACGGCAAGGTGGCGCCCGCCACGCTGGCGGCGGCGGCCCTGGCCGGGGTCGACGAGGTCTACCGCGTGGGCGGCGCCCAGGCCGTGGCTGCCATGGCCTACGGCACCGAGTCGATCGCGCCGGTCGACGTGATCGTCGGGCCGGGCAACATTTACGTGTCGTTGGCCAAGCGGGAGGTGGCCAACGAAGGCGTCGTCGGCGTCCCGTCGGCGTTCGCAGGCCCGTCCGAGGTGGTGGTGATCGCCGACGAGACCACGCCGGTCGACTTCGCCGCCATCGATGTCGTCGTGCAGGCCGAGCACGGCCCCGACGGGCTGGCGTGGCTCGTCACGTGGTCGGCGTCGGTGGCTGATGCCGTCACCGAGGCGGTGGCCCGGCTGGTGGCCGCGTCGCCCCGCCGGCGTGAGATCGAAGCGACGCTGGGCGATGGCGGCTACGCCGTCGTGGTCGACACGCCGGAGCAGGCCATGGAGGTCGCCAACGCCATCGCCCCCGAGCACCTCGAGCTGATGAGCGACAACGCCGAGGCGCTGGTGCCCTTGGTGCGCCACGCGGGCGCCGTGTTCGTGGGGCCGTACTCGCCCGCCAGCGTGGGCGACTACCTGGCCGGCCCCAGCCACGTGCTCCCCACCTACGGGTCGGCCCGTTTCGGCGGGGCGCTGCGGGTCGACGATTTCTGCAAGTACGTCCATGTCGTGTCGCTCGACGAGTCGACGTTGGCCCGGGTGGCGCCCCACGTGGCCGCCATCGCCGAGGCCGAGGGGCTGGCCGCGCACGCGGAGTCGGTCCGCATCCGATGGGCGCGCTGATTCCGCTGCGCGCCGACCTGGGGCTCGGCGACGGCTACCACTCGGCGCAGGTCGACGTCGACGTACGGCTCAACACCAACGAGTCGCCCTACCCGCCGCCGCAGGGTTGGCGCGACGACCTGCGCGACCTCATCTCGTCCGTGCCGTTCCACCGGTACCCCGACCGATCGGCGCGGGCGCTGCGGGAGGCGCTGGCCGAGCTCCACGACGTGCGGCCCGACCAGGTCTTCGTCGCCAACGGGTCCAACGAGGTCCTCCAGGCGCTGTTGCTCGCCTACGGCGGGCCGGGGCGCACGGCGGCGACCTTCGAGCCGACCTACGCGCTCCACTCCCACATCGCCCACGTCACGGCGACGCACGTCGTAGAGGGTGAGCGGCGCGACGACTTCACGCTCGACCTCGACGCCGTCGCATCGTTGCTGGCCGAGCACCGTCCCGAGATCACCTTCCTGTGCTCGCCCAACAACCCCACGGGGCGGGCCGAGCCCGAGGACGCGGTGCGCGCGGTCATCGAGGCAGCCCCCGGGTTGGTCGTCGTCGACGAGGCGTACGCGCAGTTCGCCTCGTGGTCGGCGCTGTCGTGCGTGTCCGACGAGGCGCCCGTCGTCGTGGTGCGCACGTTCTCCAAGACGTGGTCGATGGCGGCCGCCCGCCTCGGCTACCTCGTGGCTCCGGCCTCGGTGGTGGAGGGGTTGGAGCGGGTGATCCTGCCCTACCACCTCGACGCCGTGAAGCAGGCGGCGGGCCGGCTGGCCCTGCGCTACCGCGCCGAGATGGAAGCCCGGGTGAAGACGCTGGTCGATGAGCGCCGGCGGTTGGCGGCGGCGCTGGCAGGCCTGCCCGTCGAGACCTGGCCCTCGGAGGCCAACTTCATCCTGTTCCGGCCCCGTGACCGCGGAGGCGACGAGGTGTGGCAGGCGCTCGTCGACCGCTCGGTGCTCGTCCGCAACTGCTCGTCGTGGCCGCGGCTCGGCGGCTGCCTGCGTGTCACCGTCGGGACGCCGGAGGAGAACGACGCTTTCCTGCATGCCTTGAGCGAGGTGCTCTCATCGTGACCAGCCCCCGAGTCGCCAGCCGCTCCCGCACGACCAAGGAGACGAGCATCGACATCAGCCTCGACCTCGACGGCACCGGCCAGGCCACCGTCGACACCGGGCTGCCGTTCTTCGACCACATGCTGAGCCAGCTCGGCCGCCACGGCGGCTTCGACCTCACGGTGATGGCGAAGGGCGACCTGGAGGTCGACCAGCACCACACGGTGGAGGACGTCGCCATCGCGTTGGGGGAGGTGCTGGCCGAGGCGCTCGGCGACAAGGCGGGCATCCGCCGTTTCGCGTCGATCTCGCTGCCGCTGGACGAGGCGCTGGTCGACGTGGCCCTCGATCTGTCGGGCCGGCCCTTTGTGCACTACGAGGTACCGCTGCCCGCCGACTCACGCGAGCTCGGCACACCGTCGTTCGACCCGCAGATGGCGGAGCACTTCTGGCAGTCGTTCGGGACGGCGGCGGCCATGACGCTGCACCTGCGGCTGCGCGGCGGGCGCAACACCCATCACATTCTGGAGGCGTCGTTCAAGGGCGTGGCCCGGGCGCTCCGCGACGCCGTGCGGGTGGAGGGCACCGACATCCCGTCCACCAAAGGCACCCTATGACCGGCCCCAACCGGCGAAGTGTGCGGAGTTGGGGCGGCCGGAGCGCCCCAACTCCGCACACTTCGATGAGGGGGTTGGCGTGATCGCGGTGCTGGACTACGGGATCGGCAACCTGCGGTCGGCCGAGAAGGCGCTGCAGAAGGTCGGGGGCGACGCCTGCCTGGTGACCACGCCTGCCGAGGCCGACGGGGCGTCGGGCGTCGTGCTGCCCGGCGTCGGGTCCTTCGGCCGCTGCATGGAGGCGCTGCGCGCCTCGGGCCTCGACCAGGTGGCGCTCGACGCCATCGCCGCAGGGACGCCGTTCCTCGGCATCTGCGTCGGCATGCAGATGCTCTACGTCGGCTCCGAGGAGAGCCCCGCGGTCGGCGGGCTCGGCGTGGTGCAGGGTGTCGTCCGCCTGCTGCCCGACGACCTGAAGCGGCCGCAGATGCAGTGGAACATCCTCCAACCGGTCAACCGCGAGTCGCGCCTGCTCGACGGGCTGGGCGCCGAGGCGTGGGCGTACTTCGTGCACTCCTACGCGGCCGACGCCACCGACGACGTGGCCGCCACCTGCGACTACGGCGGGTCGGTCGTGGCCGCCATCGAGCGCGGCAATCTCATGGCCACGCAGTTCCACCCCGAGAAGTCGGGCGCCACCGGGCTGGCGCTGCTTCAGAACTTCGTGAAGCTGGCGGGCTAGCGGCATGGACCTGTTTCCCGCCATCGACCTGCGCGACGGTAAGTGCGTCCGCCTGCTCCAGGGCGACTACGCCCGCGAGACGGTGTACGGCGGCGACCCGGTGGCGATGGCCAAGGAGTTCGAGGCGGCGGGTGCCCCGTGGGTCCATGTCGTCGATCTCGATGCGGCCCGCACCGGCCGGCCCGAGAACCGCGACGTGGTGGCCGCCATCGCCGCGGCCGTGGCGGTTCCCGTCCAGACCGGCGGCGGCGTGCGCGACGAGTTCTCCGCCGAAGCCCTGCTCGACAGCGGCGTGCGCCGGGTGGTGATCGGCACCGCGGCGTTGGAGCAGCCCGCGTTGGTGCGGCGGCTGGCCGGCCGCCATCCCGGGCGCATCGTCGTCGGGCTCGACGGACGGGCGGGCGAGGCGGCCTTGCGAGGATGGACGGAGGGCTCCGGCGTGACGATCCTCGACGCCGTCGCCCGCTTCGAGGACGCGGGCGTGGCGGCCTTCGTCGTCACCGACATCGCGCGCGACGGCATGCTCGCCGGTCCCGACGTGACGGGCTTGGCCGCCGTGCTGGAGCGCACGACGGTCGAGGTGGTCGCCTCCGGCGGCGTGGGATCGCTGGACGACCTGCGCACGCTGGCCGCTCTCGACGTCGAGGGTCGTCGCCTGGCCGGCGCCATCGTGGGCAAGGCCATCTACGAAGGCGTGTTCGCGGTGGAGGAGGCGGTGGCTGCGTGCGCTCCGTCCGTGTGATCCCGTGCCTCGACGTCGACGCCGGCCGCGTCGTGAAGGGGGTCAACTTCCTGAACCTGCGTGACGCAGGCGACCCCGTGGAGCTGGCGGCCCGGTACAACGACGAAGGTGCCGACGAGCTCGTCTTCTACGACATCACGGCGTCGTCCAGCGCCCGGGGGACGATGGTCGACGTGGTGCGCCGCACCGCCGAGGAGGTGTTTATCCCGCTGACCGTGGGCGGCGGTGTGCGCACGCTGGACGACGCCCGCGAGCTGCTGCGGGTGGGCGCCGACAAGGTGAGCGTCAACACGGCGGCGGTGGCCCGGCCCGAGCTCGTGGCCGAGCTGGCCGCCGAGTTCGGCGCCCAGTGCGTGGTCGTGGGCATCGACGTGCGCCGCTCGGCCGGCGGGTTCGAGGTCTTCACCCACGGCGGGCGCAAGCCCACCGGCCTCGACGCCGTGTCGTGGGCGGCGGAGTGCGAGCGGCTGGGCGCAGGAGAGGTGGTCCTCAACTCGATGGACCGCGACGGCACCCGCGACGGCTTCGACCTCGAGCTGACGGCGGCGGTGGCAGGGGCGTGCAACCTCCCGATTGTCGCCAGCGGGGGCGTCGGCACGCTCGACCATCTTGTCGAGGGCGCCCAAGCCGGTGGCGCCGACGCCGTGCTGGCGGCGTCGATCTTCCACTTCGGCGAGTTCACCGTGCGCCAGGCCAAGGAGCACCTGGCGGCCCACGGCGTCACGGTCCGCCCGGCGTAGCACCGGCGCGGTGGCCCGGCCCCCCTGGGCACCGGGCAACCTGCGTTACGTACCGCGCTGCTTTGCAGCGCGATACGTACGCAAGGTCGGCGTGCCGTCGACCAGGATGGGGCGATGACGGCCCACCCGGAATGGCTCCGGCACGTGTCGCAGCGGACGCCGACGGTCCCCCTCGACGACCGCGAATCGGGCTGCACCTTGTGGCTCAAGCTCGAGTACACGCTGCCGAGCGGCTCCACCAAGGACCGAGTGGCGGCTGCGATCCTGGCCGACGGCATGGCAACGGGCGCCATCGACGCCGAGACCACCGTGGTGGAGGCGTCGAGCGGTTCCACGTCGATCGCCCTGGCGATGGCGTGCGCCGTGCTGGGCCTGCGTTTCGTCGCCGTCATGCCCTCGGCGGTCAGCAACGAGCGCGTCCTGCTCATCCGCCGCTACGGCGCCGAGGTGGTGCTCGCCGACGGCATGGTCGGCGCCCTCGACGCCGCTCGCGAGCTGGCCACGCGTGATCCGCGCGTCTACCTGGCCCGGCAGTTCGAGAACCCCGTCAACGCGGAGGCCCACCGGACGGGGACCGCGGTCGAGCTGCTGGCCCAGGTCGACGGGCCGCTGCACGGCTTCGTGGCGGGCGTCGGCACGGGCGGCACGTTGATGGGCGTGGGTGCGGCGCTACGAGACGCGGGCCTCGACACGCGCATTGCCCAGGTCCGCCCGACCCACGGGGCGCCGTTCGCCGGGCAGCCCGAGGTGT
>JAHWLA010000182.1 GCA_019347595.1 Actinomycetota bacterium | reverse complement strand
TCTGAAGTCCATCAACTGATGACGGCGTTCGCTACCTCGCGGGGTGAGCCTGCGGTTCACGGCGGTGACCGTAGGCCCGCTTGACCGAGCGGTCAAGAAAGTGCCAGGGGTGGAAACGGGCAGTACGAGTAACCTGACCGGCGTGGCCTACTGGGTGATGAAGGCGATCCTCACCCCGATCCTCCGTTTCCTGTTCCGGGTACGGGCGGACGGAGTGGCGCACGTACCCGCCTCGGGGGCAGCCATCCTGGCCGGCAACCATGTGTCGTTCTGCGACTCCATCTTCCTGCCGTTGGTCCTGCGGCGGCGGATCACCTTCGTGGCCAAGGCGGAGTACTTCGAGAACCCGAACACGGCATGGTTCTTCCGGGCTGTCGGCCAGATCCCCATCAAGCGGGAGGGCGGGTCGGCGTCGCAGCGGGCGCTGCAGTCGGCCACCGAGGTGTTGCGGTCGGGCGGGTTGTTCGGCATCTACCCCGAGGGCACCCGGTCTCCCGACGGGCGGCTCTACAAGGGCCACACGGGCGTGGCCCGCCTGGCGCTCCAGAACCGGGTGCCGGTGATCGCCGTGGCCATGATCGGCACCAAGGAGGCGCAGCCGATCGGGCAGGTGGTGCCGCGGTTCTTCATGCCGATCACGGTGAGGTTCTCCCAGCCCATGACATTCGAGCGGTACTACGACCGGGCCGACGACCCTCGCGTGCTACGGGAGATCACCGACCAGATCATGTTCGAGCTGCGAGAGCTGTCGGGGCAGGAGTACGTGAACACCTACGCCAAGCGCAAGGACGCCACAGAGGGCGTGGGGGCCGAGGCGGCCCGCCTGGTGGCGCCGACGTCGAACGGCGGCAGCGTGCCGGCGTCCGAGCCCGTCGTTGCTGCCGCGGGCTGACAGGCGCAATACAGCGGCAACACTCGTGTAATCCGAGGTCTCTAGCCTGTCGGCGTGACCTCCTACATCGTGCGTGTGTGGCTGCCCGACCGTCCCGGCGCGCTGGGCGCGGTGGCCAGCCGCATAGGGGCTGTGCGGGGCGACCTCATCGGCATCGACATCCTCGAGCGGGGCGGCGGCCGCGCCATCGACGAGCTCGTGGTGCACCTGCCCGACGACAGCGACGACCTGGTGCGCCTCCTGGTGCAGGAGGTGGGCGAGGTCGACGGCGTCGACGTGGAGGACGTGCGGCCCGCCGGCGACGTGGTCGACCACCGGCTCGACGCGCTGGAGACGGCGGCCGTGCTGGTGGAGCAGGGGAGCGCGCGAGCGGTGTGCTCGACGTTGTGCGAGCACGCGCACCGCGACTTCGGGACCGACTGGGCGGCGGTGGCCCGCGCCGACGGCGACGTGGTGGCTGCGGTAGGCGACGACCCGCCGACGGCCGCGTGGATCGCCGCCTTCGCCGAGGGCAGCCGGTCGTCGGCGTCGGTGGCGTCGTTCGACAGCGGCCCGGACGACGTGGCGCTGGCGCCGTTGCCGTCGTCGGGCGCCGTGCTGGTGGTGGGCCGGCGGGGCCGCCCCTTCCGGGCGCGTGAGCGCCGGCAGTTGGCCGCACTGGCCCGCATCGCCGACCACCGCCTGGCGGACCTGTCCTGACCCCTCGCCGTTCTGGAGGCAAAACCGCCCGCTGAGCGGGCTTTTTCGCCTCCAGAACCGCCGCCCCGCGTGCGACGCTGTACGACGTGCCCACCATCTACGGCGAGCGGCCGCGCCCGAGGGCGATCATCACGGGGTTTCCCGACGACGTCGCCGTTCGCATTGCCGACTTGTTCCCAACGTCAGTAGTCGTCGGCGATCCAGATACCGTGCACCAAGCGGACTACGACGTGCTGGTCGCGCGAAAGGGCGGCCTCAGGGTCGCACCGCACCTTTGCGCAGTCGGATTTTCTTGTTGGACGTATGGGCGGGTCCGCATCGCCGGCGGGTACTTCGACGATCATGGGTCGTGGTTGGTTGAGGGCGAGGTCGTCGACTCCGATCGGCGGGTGCCTGCTCGGGAGTTCGTCTCCCGGGAGGGCATACCGTCGAGTGCGCATCGCCTCGTGGATGCGGTGGTCTACCCCGCCGTCCAACACCGTCGAGATCACGCATACCTTGCGGTTGCAATCGGTGCCGATATCGTGCCCTGGCTTGACGAGCCAGAGTTCAGGCCATTCCTGACGACGCGCGATGGGTTCGTGCTCGCTTGTGAGTTCGATCGAGCGGGCGGCGAGGCGCAGTGCTGGGCGTTCGCCGACGAGGTCGATGACCCTGTCCCCGTTGTCCAGGCCGCGCTCGAACGGTGGGCCGAGGTGGCGCCCGACCGCTTCCCCTTGCACGGAGGGCTGGGAAGCGAGCGAGGCGTGGATGACGCCGGAGGAGTTGTGGGCGCTGCGCAGCCTCGATGCAGCCAAGGAGCAACGCGACCGGGCGTTGCGAACGCTCGACGCCGAAGTTGCGCAACGGGAAGCCGAGCTGGAGGCGAAGCGCGCCGAGGCAGACCGCGGGCCTCGGCGATTGTTGACGGCGCAGGGAGACGATCTCGTGCAGGCCGCGGTCGGCGCGCTGACCGACCTCGGTTTCGAGGTGCTGGACATGGACACGGTGTGGTCGGAGGGCGACAAGCTTGAGGACCTACGTGTTCGCCTCCCCGGCGGGGATTGGACCGCGGTCGTGGAGGTGCGCGGATACGCGAAGGGGGCGCAACAGAGGGACCTCCTCCGCATCGGTCGCTTCGTTCTTCGCTACTTGCGGGAACTCGAAACGATGCCCGATGCAGCGTGGTACCTGGTCAACCAGGTCCGTTCGCAAGATCCGGCGTCCCGGCCCAAGGCGCTGGCGAGCAACGACCCGGAGATTGCGGAGTTCTCGGAGGGCGAGTCGCCGGGACTCGTCATCGACACGGTCGAGCTCTTCAAGCTGTGGCAGGCCGTTGTCCACAAGCGCGTCTCGCAGGAAGAGGCACGCACGTTGTTGACAGGTAGCGCCGGGCGCTTCCAGGCGCCCTCTTCCGACGAAGACGCTTTTGGAGGCAACGACGCCCGCTGAGCGGGCGTTTCTGCCTCCTCTATCCCCGGCGCCGTTCTGGTCCGTAGATCCGGCGCTGGAGCGCCGGATCTACGGACCAGAACGGGGTTAGGTGGCCCAGTTCCGCGACTTGTCGACGGCGCGGCGCCACCCTGCGTGCTTGGCGTCGGCGCCTGCCTTCGACGCCCGGGGGTCGAAGCGGGCGTCGAGCGACCAGTGGGCCGCCACCTCGTCGGTCGACGACCACACGCCCTCGGCCAGCCCGGCCAGGTAGGCCGCCCCCAGCGCCGTCGTCTCCTGCACCTTGGGCCGCGCCACCGGGACCTGCAACTGGTCCGCCTGCAACTGCAGCATGAGATCGTTGCCCGACGCGCCGCCGTCGGCCCGCAGCTCGGCCACGTCGTGGCTCGACGCCGCGCACATCGCCTCGACCACGTCGCGCGTCTGGAACGCCATCGCCTCCAACACCGCCCGGGCCAGGTGCGCCCGCCCCGTGCCGCGGGTCAGCCCCACCACTGCGCCTCGCGCGTAGGGGTCCCACCACGGGCTGCCCAGCCCCGTGAAGGCGGGGACGAGGTACACGCCCTCGGTGTCGTCGACCGTGCGGGCCAGCGCCTCGATCTCGTCGGCCGAGTGGATCATGCCCAGCCCGTCGCGCAGCCACTGCACGGCGGCGCCGGTCACGAAGATGGCGCCCTCCAGCGCGTACGCCGTCTCGCCCGACGCCAGCGTCCACGCCACCGACGTCAGCAATCCCTCGACCGGCGGCGGGCACTCGGGGCCGACGTTCATGACCACGAACGACCCCGTGCCGTAGGTGTTCTTGGTCATGCCCGGCGTGAAGCAGGCCTGCCCGAACAGTGCCGCCTGTTGATCGCCTGCGATGCCGCTGACCGGGATGCCGTCGTCCGTCGTCCCGAAGCGGCCGCTCGACGGCCGCACCTCGGGCAGGGACGACATCGGGACACCGAACAGGTCGCACAGCTCGGGCGACCACTTCTGGGCCCGGATGTCGTAGAGCAAGGTGCGGCTGGCGTTGGACGGGTCGGTGGCGTGCACGGCCCCGCCCGTGAGGTTCCACAGCACCCACGAGTCGACGGTGCCGAAAGCCAGGTCGTCGTCGGCCTCGACGCCACCGTGCTCGAGCATCCAGGCCAGCTTCGACGCCGAGAAGTACGGGTCGAGCACGAGGCCCGTCGTCTGCCGCACCAGGGGCAGGTGCCCCGCGTCCCGCAACGAGTGGCAGCGCTCGGCGGTGCGCCGGTCCTGCCACACGATGGCCCGGTGGCGCGGGCGGCCGGTGCGGCGGTCCCACACCACCGCCGTCTCCCGCTGGTTGGTGATGCCGACCGCCGCGATGGGGCGATCCAGCGCGGCTCGCAGCTCGGCGAGGGTGGCCTGCACCGCGGCCCAGATGTCGTCGGCGTCGTGCTCCACCCACCCCGGCTGGGGGAAGTGCTGGGGGAACTCCCGGTACGACCACCCCACCGGCGCCCCCCGCTCGTCGACGGCGAACGCCCGCACGCCCGTGGTGCCCGCGTCGACGGCGACCACGACGCTCACGGCAACGCCCGCCGTGCGACTGTGAACGCCCCGCCCGCGGTGGCGAGGAGGAGGAGGGCGGCGACGGCCGAAGGCCCGTCGACGTTGCCGTCGTCGTCCCCGCCCGCGTCGCCGAGGGCCGACCCGTTCCCGGCGGCCGTCGACGTCGTTGTCGTGGTCGTGTCGTCGACCACGGTCGTCGTGGTGCTCGACGTCGTGGTCGTCGACGTATCGGGCGGCGCGGTGATCGCCGACCCGCGCGGGTCCTGGGTCGTCGACGTGGTGGTCGGAGCCCGGGTGGTGGAGGTGGTGGACGACGACGCGGCCCGCACGACGAGCGTCCCCTGCATGGAGTCGGGGTGGAAGCCGCACCGGTAGCGGTACGTCCCCGGCTTGTCGAAGGTGGTGGTGCGGCTCTGCCCGGGCAGAAGCGTGGTCTCCTCGCGCGTCTCGCCGGAGAAGGTGACCGAGTGCGTCTTCAGCCCCCGGTTGGTCCAGCGCACTGTGTCGCCTGCGTCGAGCTGCAACTGCGCCGGGTCGAAGAAGTCGTCGCCCACGGCGACCTGGTGCATCGTCGCCGCCTGCGCCACCAGCGAGAGAGCCAGGAGGCCGAGCACGGGGACGAGGGCAGCGAAGCGGCGCACGGGCACATTCTTCTCGTGATCGCGCTCACATGCCTGCGAACCTTCGCGAACGGCCTGTGACCAGCGAGTTCGCGTCCCGGCAACCATTGACACCCTCGTAATTACAGTGCTGTAATAGACCCCGCATGTAGTGGTGGAAGTCAAGGTGTCCACAACATCTTGTGCCGCCCCTACGATCGGACCGAACCCAGGAGGGAACTCGTCGTATGGCTATCGCCCCGGAGCGGATGGGAATCGGGATTCGTCGGCAGTTCACGACCGAGGGCGTGCACCCGTACGACACGGTCACGTGGGAACGGCGCGACGCACGCATCACCAACTACCGCGACGGCGTCGTCGCCTTCGAGCAGTTGGGCGTCGAGGTGCCGTCGACGTGGAGCGTCAACGCCACCAACATCCTGGCCCAGAAGTACTTCCGGGGCACGCTCGGCACCGACGAGCGCGAGACGTCGCTCA
>JAHWLA010000181.1 GCA_019347595.1 Actinomycetota bacterium | reverse complement strand
AGCGCCGACAAGGTCCGCGTCCGCGTGGCGTGCGGCGACCCGGTGGACGAGGTGGTGTTGCGCTCCTACTGCATCGGCGCCGCCCACATGGCGCTCGGTTGGGTGCGCAGCGAGGGCATCGCCGTCGACGAGGCGGGCGAGCCCCACGACCTCACGATCCGCTCGTTCGGCATCCTGCGGGCGCGGGACATGCCCGAGGTCGACGTGGAGATCGAGAGCGGCGCCGGTCCCGCGGTCAACGGCTCCGACGCCGTGTTCGCGGCGGTGGCCGCCGCCGCCTGGTTGGCTGAGGACCTGCGGCCCGACTGGCCGTTGCACAGAGGGAGAGCGACATGACCAACAGCCCCGTGGGCCCGTACTCGCCGATCGTCCGCAGCGGCGAGTGGCTGGTGTGCTCGGGACAGGTCGGGTTGCGCGACGGCGCACTGGTCGACGGCGGTGTCGTCGAGCAGGCGCGGCAGGGGCTGGCCAACCTACGGGCGCTGCTGGAGTCGGAGGGCTCCTCGTTGTCCGACGTCGTGAAGACCACGGTCTTCCTCATCGACATGGACGACTTCGGGCCCATGAACGAGGTCTACGCCGAGGCCTTCGGCGACCACCGTCCTGCCCGTTCCACCGTCGCCGTAGCGGCGCTGCCGTTGGGCGCCCGCTTCGAGGTGGAGGCATGGGCGCGAGTTGGGGGATGATGACCGAGTGATCGGCGCCCTCATCATGGCCATTGTCATCCTGATCGTGCTGCCCGTCGCCTTCCTCATGACGGCCGGCCTCATCACCGCGCTGATGGGGTGGTGGCTCCGCCGCTCGGTGGAGGAGCAGTTCGAGGGCTCCGAGCTCGTCGACCTCAACGTCTGACCCGCTCGCCGGCCGGCCGGCTGGCCGGCCACGCCCGTTCTGGTCCGTAGATCCGGCGCCAGGGCGCCGGATCTACGGACCAGAACGAAGGGTTAGAGGCTCCACTTGGGCTGGCCGAAGCGGTAGCCCACCGACCGCACGGTCGAGATGAGGTTGGCGTGCTCCTCGCCCAACTTGGCCCGCAGTCGCCGGATGTGGACGTCGACCGTTCGGGCCCCGCCGTAGTACTCGTAGCCCCACACCCGCGACAGCAGCGTCTCCCGCGTGAACACCTTGCCCGGGTGCGTGGCCAGGAACTTCAACAGCTCGTACTCCATATAGGTGAGGTCGAGCGGCCGCCCGCCGATGCCCGCCTGGTACGTCTCCAGGTTCAGCACCAGCGGCCCGTACTCCACCAGCTCGGGCCGCGTGCCCCGGCCCGTCCGCCAGAACAGGTGCTTGAGCCGGGCCTCCAGCTCCCGCGGCTGCAACGGCGCCAGGCAGAAGTCGTCGAACAGGTCCTCGCGCAGCTCCAGGTCTGCCAACTGCGCGCCCGACACCAGCACCAGCACCGGCTCGAGCGGCACGTCGCGCTTGCGCAGCGCCCGGCACAGGGCGAAGGCCCCCTCGGGGTCCTCGTCCGCCGCGATGACCGCGCCCGCCCAGCCGTCCTCGGGCTCGATGGCCGCCGCCTCGTCCGCCGTCGCCGCCGCCTTCCACGGGTAGCCGCCCAGGTCGAGCGACTGGGCCAGCACCGGCGGAGCGGGGTCGGGGAACAGCAGCAGCGGTTCCATCAGAGCGTCGGGAGGTAGCGGTCGAGCTCGAACTGGCTCACCTGGGCCTTGTAATCCGACCACTCCGCCCGCTTGTTGCGCAGGAACCATTCGAAGACGTGGTCGCCGAGCGTCTCGGCCATGAGCGCCGAGCCCTCCATCTCGGCCAGCGCCTCCGACAGCGAGCCGGGCAGCGACGGGATGCCCGCGGCGGCCAACTGCGAAGGGGTCATCTCGTAGAGGTTGGTCGCCGCCTCGGGCGGCAGCTCGTAACCCTCCTCGATGCCCTTGAGCCCGGCGGCCAGCACGCAGGCGAAGGCGAGATACGGGTTGCACGCCGGGTCGGGCGCCCGGTACACGATGCGGGTCGACTCCGTCTTGCCCAGCTTGGCCAACGGCACGCGCACGAGCGCCGAGCGGTTGTTGCGCGCCCACGACACGTACACCGGCGCCTCGTAGCCGATCACCAAGCGCTTGTAGGAGTTGACCCACTGGTTGGTGACCGCGGTGATCTCGCGGGCGTGCATGAGCAGCCCGGCGATGAAGCCCTTGCCGACCTTCGACAGGTTGTACTCGTCGCCCGGGTCGTAGAACGCAGGGCTGTCGCCCTCGAACAGCGAGAAGTGCGTGTGCATGCCGGAGCCCTGCACGCCGGTCAGGGGCTTCGGCATGAACGTGGCGTGCACCCCGCGCTGGCGGGCCAGCTCCTTCACCACCATCCGCACGGTCATCACCGTGTCGGCCATCGTCAGCGCGTCGGTGTGGCGCAGGTCGATCTCGTGCTGGCTGGGCGCGTCCTCGTGCTGGGCGTACTCGACGGGGATGCCCATGTCCTCCAGCGTGAGCACCGTCTGCTGGCGCAGGTCGCCGCCGATGTCGGCCACGGTCAGCTCGAAGTACGAGCCGTGGTCGAGCGGGCGCAGCGGCTGTGACGGGTCGCCCTCGGCGAAGTAGAAGTACTCGACCTCGGGGGCGGCGAAGAACGAGAAGCCCTTCTCGTGGGCCCGTTCCATGGTGCGGCGCAGTACATGGCGGGGGCAGCCGTCGAACGGCGTGCCGTCGAGGTTGAGGATGTCGCAGAACACACGCCCGATCGCCGAGCCGTCGGGCGACTGCACGATCTGGAACGTCTTGGCGTCGGGGCGGGCGAGGACGTCGCTCTCCTGCACCCGGCTGAAGCCGTCGATGGCCGAGCCGTCGAACGTCATCCCCTCCGCCAGCGCGTTCTCCAGCTCGGCCGGCGTGATGCTGAAGGTCTTGGGGATGCCCAGCACGTCGGTGAACCAGAGCTGGATGAAGCGGATGCCCCGCTCCTCGACCGTGCGCAGCACGTAATCCTGGTGGCGTTCCACGAGGACCATGTTGACAGGCGAAACCCCTGCTCAGCCCCCGTTCACAATCTGTTCACACAAGTGGAACGCTTCGGAAACTGCGGACTGCGAACGTTCTCTGGCACAGTCGTGAACGGGAAACCGAGGGCGACCCGACCGAGGGCAAAGGACAGAGGGACGATCGTGAGCTACAGGGCCGAGTACATCTGGATCGACGGGACGCAGCCGACCGCTCGTCTCCGTTCCAAGACCAAGGTGCTGGCGGACGGCGCCGAGCCCGGCACATGGGGCTTCGACGGCTCCAGCACCAACCAGGCGCCGGGCAGCAACTCCGACTGCGTGCTGGAGCCGGTGTTCGTGTGCCCCGATCCCATCCGGGGCGGCGACAACGTGCTCGTCATGTGCGAGGTCATGCTGCCGGACGGCACGCCGCACGACACCAACACCCGGGCCAAGCTGCGGCCCATCGCCGAGCAGTTCGCCGACCAGGAGCCGTGGTTCGGCATCGAGCAGGAGTACACGTTCTTCAAGCAGGGCCGCCCGCTCGGCTTCCCCGAGGGCGGCGGCTTCCCGGCCCCGCAGGGCTTCTACTACTGCGGCGTCGGCGCCGACGAGGTGCACGGCCGTGAGGCTGTCGAGAAGCACCTCGACAACTGCCTGAAGGCGGGGCTGTCGCTCTCCGGCATCAACGCCGAGGTCATGCCCGGCCAGTGGGAGTTCCAGGTCGGCCCGCTCGGCCCGCTCGAGGTGGCCGACCAGTTGTGGGTGGCCCGTTGGCTGCTCTACCGCACCTCGGAGGAGTTCGGCATCAGCGCCACCCTCGACCCCAAGCCGGTCAAGGGCGACTGGAACGGCGCGGGCGCCCACACGAACTTCTCCACCAACGCCATGCGCGACAACTACGACGCCATCATCACGGCGTGCGAGGCGCTGGGGAAGCGGGCCGACGAGCACGTGGCCAACTACGGCGCCGACATCGAGCACCGGCTCACCGGCCTCCACGAGACGGCGCCGTGGACGGAGTACAACTACGGCGTCTCCGACCGGGGCGCTTCTGTTCGCATTCCGTGGCAGGTCGAGATGGACAAGAAGGGCTACATCGAGGATCGCCGGCCCAACGCCAACTGCGATCCCTACGTGGTGACCCGTCTCATCACCGAGACGTGCTGCGGGGCGCTGGCCACGAGTTGACTGTCCTGATCGTCGCCCAGACGACGAGCGGAGGGCCGGCCTGCGTGCCGGCCCTCCGTCGCGTTTCGGGGTAGACCACCGTCATGCTCAAGGAGTTCCGAAACTTCCTGTTCCGCGGCAACCTCCTCGATCTCGCCATGGCCGTGATCATCGGCACCGCGTTCGGGGCCGTGGTCACCTCCCTGGTGGGCGACGTCCTCACGCCGCTCATCGCCGCCCTCGGCGGGGAGCCCGACTTCAGCCGCCTCATCGTCCACGTCGGTGAAGGCGAGGTCGCCTACGGCGCCTTCCTCAACGCCCTGTTCTCGTTCCTCGTCGTCGCCCTCGTCATGTTCGTGCTCCTGAAGGCGGCGTCGCGCGCGCAGAAACTGTTCGCCACCACCGACGGCGGGCCGACGGACGCGCCGCCGCCGTCCGACGAGGCGGTGCTCTTGGCCGAGATCCGCGACCTGCTGCGGGCGGAGCGGGCGCGGTAGCGCCGGTACGCTCGCCGACGTGCCGTCCCTCCGCATCGCCCTCTGCCAGCTCGACACGGTGGTGGGCGACCTCGACGGCAACATCGAGCGCATGGTGGCCGCGTTGGAAGAGGCCGAGGAGGCGGGTGCCGACGTCGCCGTCTTCCCCGAACTGGCGGTCACCGGCTACCCGCCCGAGGACCTGCTGCTCAAGCCGCGGTTCGTCGGCGACAACCTCGAAGCGCTGGCCAAGCTGGCCGCCCGCACCGGGCGTACCGCGGCGGTCGTCGGCTTCGTCGGCCGCGACGAGGGCGGGCTGCGCAATGCGGCCGCGGTGTGCGTCGACGGCGTGGTGGTGGGCGTGTACCAGAAGCGGCTGCTGCCGAACTACGCGGTGTTCGACGAGCGGCGGTACTTCCGGCCGGGCTCGGGTGCGCCGCTGGTGGTCGACATCGCGGGCGTCCGCTGCGGCATCTCCGTCTGCGAGGACGCGTGGCAGAGCGACGGGCCCATGGCCGCCGCCGCCCACGCGGGCGCCGAAGTCATCGTCAACATCAACGCCTCGCCCTACTACCGCGGCAGGCTGCGCGAACGGCTCGCCATGCTGTCGGCCCGCTCCGTCGAGACCGGTTGCCCGATCGTCTACGTCAACCAGGTGGGCGGGCAGGACGAGCTCGTCTTCGACGGCGGCTCGCTGGTGGTCGGGCGGGACGGCTCGGTGCTGGCCTCGGCGCCGCAGTTCCAGGAAGGGCTGTTGGTGAGCGACCTGGACGCCGAGGCGGGGACGGCAACGGGCGGGCTGGCGCCGCCGTTGGGCGACGACGCCGAGGTGTACGAGGCGCTCGTGCTCGGCACGCGCGATTACATCGCCAAGAACGGCTTCGGCGACGTGGTGATCGGCTTGTCGGGCGGCATCGATTCGTCGTTGGTGGCCGCGGTCGCCGTCGACGCCGTGGGACCCGACCGGGTGCACGGCGTCTCGATGCCGTCGCGGTACTCCAGCGAGGGGTCGCTGGACGATGCCCGGGCGCTGGCCGAGCGGCTGGGCATCGACTACCGCGTCATCCCCATCGAGCCCGCGCATGCGGCGTTCACCGAGATGCTGGCGGAGTCGTTCGTCGGCCGCGGCGAGGACCTCGCCGAGGAGAACCTGCAGTCGAGATCGG
>JAHWLA010000180.1 GCA_019347595.1 Actinomycetota bacterium | reverse complement strand
CCGCACGCTCGAAGAGGTGGGCCGCGAGTTCGGCGTCACCCGCGAGCGCATCCGCCAGATCGAGTCGAAGGTGCTGGCCAAGCTGCGCCACCCCATCCGCTCGCAGCGGCTGCGCGACTACCTCGACGAGGAGTAGTCGGGCCTCCGGAGCAGCGCCTCTGTACGCTGGAGGCCGGTGCCGCGGCGATCATGGGGGCGCGGCGGATCGACGCTGGAGGCCGAGTGGACCATACCCTCGCGACGGGCGCCGCCCCGGTGCCCACGCGCCTGAGCCGTCTGCGCGACCTGCTGCCCGAAGGGCGCCTGCTGCCGGACGACATCTGGCATCGGCGCCACACCGGCGTGCTCGTGCTGCTGTGGGCGCACGGCATCGCCATCCCGCTGTACGCCCTGGTCCAAGGGTTCTCCGCCGTGCACGCCGCCGTCGAGGGCGCCATTGTCCCTACCACGGCAGCCGCGGCCATGCTGCCCGCGCTGTCGCGCCGCACGCGCACGGTGGTCACCAGCATCGGGCTGCTGTCGTCGTCGGCCGTGCTCGTGCACCTCTCCGGCGGCCTCATCGAGATGCACTTCCACTTCTTCGTGATGGTGGCGGTGGTGGCGCTGTACCAGGACTGGACGCCGTTCCTCACTGCCATCGGCTACGTCTTCGTGCACCACGGCCTGATGGGCGCCATCGACGCCGATTCCGTCTACAACCACGCCCCGGCCCGCAACAACCCGTGGCTGTGGGCCGCCGTGCACGCCTTTTTCGTGTCCGGGATCAGCGCCGCCTGCCTGGTCACGTGGCGGCTGAACGAGCGCATGCTGGCCGATCGGCGGCGGGCCGAGGAGCGCCTTCGCGAGGAGAGCCGCATCACCGCGTCGCTGCACGACGTGGGCAAGGCGCTGTCGGCCGACCTCGACATCGAGCGCGTGGTGCAGGCCGTCACCGACGCCGCCACCGAGCTCACCGACGCCGAGTTCGGCGCCTTCTTCTACAACCGGGTCGGCGACGACGGCGAGGACTACCTGCTCTACACCTTGTCGGGGGCGTCCAAGGAGGCGTTCGACGGGTTCGGGATGCCGCGCAACACGCCGATCTTCGGGCCCACCTTCTCGGGCGAGGCGGTGGTCCGGCTCGACGACGTGACGCAGGACCCTCGCTACGGCCGCATGGCGCCGCACCACGGCATGCCACCGGGCCACCTGCCGGTGCGCAGCTATCTGGCCGTGCCGGTGCGCTCGCGGACGGGCGCCGTGGTGGGCGGGCTGTTCTTCGGCCACCAGGAGCCGGGGCGTTTCACCGAGGTGGACGAGCGCATCGTCGACGGCATCGCCGCCCAGGCGACGATCGCCCTCGACAACGCCCGGCTGTACGAGTCGGAGCGGGATGCCCGCGCCGCGGCCGAGGCGGCCGGGGCTCGGCTGGCCGTGCTCGCCGACGCCAGTCGCATCCTGACGTCGTCGCTGGAGGCCGAAGCGATCCTCCGCGACCTGGGGGCGTTGGTGGCGCCTGCGGTGGCGGCCTACTGCGCCATCGACGTGCTCGAAGACGGCCAAGGGCTGCGGCGATTGGTGTCGGGATCGGTGGCACCCGACGTCGGCGCCGGGCCACCGTCGCTCGACGACGCCAGGCACCCGGTGGTGCGGGCGCTCACGACCGGCACGTCGCAGGTTGTCGACCCCGCGGCCGGCGCCGACGGCCAGTCGGCGCTGTCGATCGTGGTGCCGATGATCGGTCGCCACGCCGTGCTCGGTGCGCTGACGCTCGGCGTCCACGCCGGGTCGCGGCCGTCCCTGAGCCGCGCCGACGTGCCCTTTGCCGAGGAGCTGGCACGCCGCGCCGCCTCCGCCATCGACAACGCCCGTCTCTATGCGCACCAGCGGACGGTGGCCGAGACGCTCCAGCACAGCCTGCTGCCCGAGCGGTTGCCCGACATCCCGGGCATCGAGGCGGCGGCCCGTTACATGGCAGGCGGCCCCGGGGTCGAGGTCGGAGGCGACTGGTACGACGTCCTTCAGCTCCCCAGCGGTGAACTCATGGTCGCCATCGGCGACGTCGTCGGACGCGGCGAACGGGCGGCATCGCTCATGGGCCAGCTCCGCAACGCCGTGCGGGCCTACGCCATGGAGGGCAAGCGGCCCCGCGACATCGCCGACTGCGTGAACGTCCTGATCCTCGGTTCGGGCCAGGAACACATGGCGACGCTCGTGATCGGGCTGCTCGACCCCGAGACGGGCGACGTGGTCTACGTGAGCGCGGGCCACCCGCCGCCGCTCGTGGTGCGCGCCGACGGCTCGGCGGTGTTGCTCGACGGCGCCGCGAACGGCCTTCCCGTGGGCGCCTTCGCCGGTGCGCGGTATGCCGATGCTCGTACCAGGTTGGGGCCGGGCGACACGCTCGTCCTCTACACCGACGGGCTGGTGGAGGAGCGGAGCGAACCGTTGGAGCAGGGGCTGGCGCGCTTGCGCACGGCGGCGGGCATGGTCGGCGTGCGGACGCTCGACGAGCTGTGCGGGCACATCGTGGCCTCCGCCCTCCACGGACGCGATGTCCAGGACGACGTTGCCGTGTTGGCGGTGCGGCTGCTGCCGCTCGGCGACCACGTCGCCTTCCGCCTGCCCGCCGAGCCCAGCGTCCTGGCGCCGTTGCGGGCGGTCCTGCGTCGATGGCTGTCGGCCGTCGAGGCGACCGAAGAAGAGCGCTACGAGCTGCTGGTGGCGTGCGGCGAGGCGTGCAGCAACGCCATCCGCCACGGCGCCGGGGCCGCGCCCGCCGAGTTCGAAGTCGACGCCGTCCTCGACGGCGACATCACCATCACCGTGCGGGACAACGGCCGTTGGCGGCCGGCGCGGCCGGGTGTCGGCGGACGCGGGCTGTCGATCATCGCCCACTACGTCGACGACGTCGACGTGAGGAGGGGGGTCGGCGGCACCGAGGTGCGCATGCGCAGGCGGTTGGGGCATGCCCCCGTCCGGGCATCGACGGCATGAGCGCACCGCGTGCCGAGCTCCGCCGTCGCGGGGCCTTCGTGACGGCTCGTCTCCACGGTGATCTCGACATCGCCAACGTGGAGGAGGTGCGGCTGGACATTCTCGGCGCCATGCCCGGCGACGCCCACGGGCTGATCGTCGACCTGTCCTCCGTCCGCTATGTCGACAGCGCGGGCGTGCACATGCTCTTCGAGCTCGTGCGCAGGCTCGACGCCCGGCGCCAGAAGACGGCAGTGGTGGTGGCCGACGGCTCGCCGGTGGCGACCTTGCTGAAGATCACCAACGTGAGCGAGGCGGTCCCCGTGTGCACCACCGTGGAGGCGTGCGCGGAAGCGCTCGGCGACGACAGCAAGCTCTACTGACGCCGGGCTCGCCGCCGGGCATGATGGAGCGCACCGACGATCCGGGAGGAACCATGCCGAAGTCCGCCGCCGACCTTGTGGCCGAAGCCAAGCAGCGTGTCGAGAACCTCACGCCTGACGATGTAGAGCGGGAGCTGGCGGAAGGCGCCGTCGTCGTCGACCTGCGCGAATCCGAGGAGCTGGCCGGCGGTCGCATCCCCGGCGCCGTCCACGTGCCACGGGGGATGCTCGAGTTCCGGGCCGATCCCAGCAGCTCCTACCACGATGCCGCGCTCGACCCGTCCGCTCGTGTCATCCTCCACTGCGCGGCGGGCGGCCGCTCGGCGCTGGCCGCCGCCACGCTGAAGGAGATGGGCTACGAGAACGTGGCGCACCTCGACGGCGGCTTCGGCGCCTGGCAGAGCGCAGGCAAGCCGGTCGAGTAGCGCCCTCGACGCGCCCCCACCCCGTTCTCGTACGCGAAACCGGCGCGTTGGCGTCGTTCTCGCGTACGCAAACGAGTGGTTTCGCGCAACCGGCGTTTCTGTGGGGGGCCGCGGGGAGCACGCCTCAGCGGACGAGCCGATCCAACGTCCCGTACCGCTCCCTGACGGCACCCCGAGGAAGGCTGAGCGCCACGAGGGCGGCTCCGCAGGCCAGGGAACTCACCGTGTACGCGGGCGAACCGCCCTCGACGACGAGTGGCGCGACGATGAGCCAGGCGCCGAAGCCGACGTCGAGAAGGCGCAGCGTGCGGCCGATCTCCGCCATGGCGACGACGGCGATGCAGACGACGAGCGCTCCGATGATGTGGTCGCTGTCGGCCGCGCCGCCTGCCGTGCCGAGCACGGCAGGGGCCGCCATGAGCCAGATCCCGACAGCGGCGGACGCCAGCAGCGTGGGCGGCATCGTCATGCCCCACACCGACGCCTGTGCCGCGGCGCCGACGGTCGCCGGGTATCGCGGCGAGCGGTCGTCCGCGCCCCCGCCCTCCACCGTGCCGCCGAACCAGAACGTGTGCCAGATGCCCGCGCCCTCCCGCCGCTTGCGGACCACGAACTGCACCATGGCGGCCACCTCGTCGAGGGTGAGCGGGATCATGACGAGCATGGCTGCGGCCGTGACGAGGGCGTACGTGCTCCACGTCCCGACCGACACGGGTTGCATCATGATCAGGAAGATGCTGACGCCGCTGAGCGGGATCACGAGGAACCCGAAGAACGTCACCATCCAGGGCATCGTTCGCCATCGGTCGGTGCCACCCATGTAGCCCATCAGCGCCTCGAGCGTGTAGGCGAACACCCCGAGCCCGGCGTCGGAGACCGGCCAGGCCATGGAGATGTCGGAGTCGAGGATCTGCTCCGTGCCGTCTCCGAAGAAGGGGTCCCAAAGGTTGTCGATGTAGCCGAACTGATAGGCCGCCATGAGCCGGGCGAAGAAGAAGCCGAGCCAGCCGAGGGCGATGACGGGCGTGCGCTGCAGCCACGACGACGGGTTGTACGACCACCCGGGCGGCCGCTCGGGCCCCGGCTTCATGATCGCCGGCATCCCCGGCATCTCGGGGATGAGGACCGTGAGCGCGACGACCAGCGCACCGACGAGCACACCGTTGAGGTAGGCCGCCTCGTCCGGCGCCCAGAACACGAGCGGGGCGAACATGAGCCAGACGCCGACCAGGCACGCCGCCCACCGTGACCAGTAACGGCGGGCGTCGAGCGACAGCGCGGCGAACGCCATCAGGGCGATTCCGCTCGCCATGTCGCTCCACGTCATCCACTGCCCGCGGGTGGCGATCGGCGACAACTGCCGGGTGGAGGTCGTTTCGCCCACGGCGGCAGTGGCCTCGCCGGGGTCGCCGTAGCCGAGGGTCGACGGGGCGAACACGAGCCAGGCTCCGAGCAGGGCGACGAACGCGAGGAGCCAGAGGTTTGTCGCCGCCTGCTGCTCGATGGACTGGTCGGGCTGGTCGCCGCTCATTTCACGTCGCGCGTTGGTTGTCGTTGCCCGTCCACCACCCGCCGGCCCGGGCGGTGCCCGGCGCCCGCGTGCACCGGCGGCCGTCGACGTTATCGCCGCCCTCGTCGGGATGGTGCCGTCCTCACGGGGGCTCCTCGGGGTGGGCTCGCATACGCGATGCCCCATCTTGGGACGGGCCATTCGTAGAGTGTCCGCAGCACGGCACATCGGAGCCTCCGGCGCCGAGAACGGGAGCGAGGATGCCATTCGACGAGGGGCTGGCCCAGCGGGTGCGCGAGCTGCTGGAGGACGGCCCGGATGCCTCCGAGCGGAAGATGTTCGGCGGGCTCGCCTTCATGCTCGGCGGCAACATGTGCTGCGGCATCGTGGGCGACGAGTTGATGGTCCGCGTCGGACCGGACGGCTACGAGGCCGCGCTGGCGCGGCCCCATGCCCGGGAGATGGACTTCACCGGCCGGGC
>JAHWLA010000179.1:1288-5804 GCA_019347595.1 Actinomycetota bacterium | reverse complement strand
CATGACCTCGGCCTTCTGGAACTCCTTGACCGTCTCGTAGCCGCACGTGGCCATCGACGTCTTGAGCGCCCCGAACAGGTTGAGGCGGCCGTCGTTCTCGTGGGCCGGGCCGACCAGGATCTCCTTGAGCGAGCCCCTGATCTCCGTGCGCACCCGGGCGCCGCGCGGGAGCGTGGGGTGGAAGGTCGCCATCCCCCAGTGGTAGCCCCGGCCGGGGGCCTCGTGGGCCGACGTGAGCGGCGAGCCGATCATGACGGCGTCGGCGCCGCAGGCGATGGCCTTGGCGATGTCGCCGCCCCGGCTCATGCCGCCGTCGGCGATGACCTGCACGTAGACGCCGGTCT
The DNA here is from genome assembly GCA_019347595.1 of Actinomycetota bacterium. Taxonomy (GTDB): domain Bacteria; phylum Actinomycetota; class Acidimicrobiia; order Acidimicrobiales; family JAHWLA01; genus JAHWLA01. The sequence continues at coordinate 5,460 of JAHWLA010000179.1, read as the reverse complement.
CGTCGAGGTGGCGCATGCGGGCGCCCGCGGCATCGGCGATCGCCGTGGCCTGGGGCACGCCCAGCCCGAGCACGCCGCGGGTGGTGCAGGCGTTGCCAGGACCGACGCCGACGAGGATGCCGACGGCGCCGGTGCGCATGAGGTGGAGCGCCGCCTGGTACGACGCGCACCCGCCCACGATGACGGGGATCTCGAACTCGCGGATGAACTTCTTGAGATTGAGCGGCTCGACGGTCTTGGACACGTGCTCGGCCGACACGACCGTGCCCTGGATGACGAACAGGTCGAGCTCGGCGTCGAGGATGGCCTTGGCGAACTGCTCCACCCGCTGGGGGGTGAGCGAGGCGCACGAGGTGACGCCCGCCTCCTTGATCTCCCGGATGCGCTGGGTGACCAGCTCGGGCTTGATCGGCTCCGCGTAGATCTGCTGCATGCGGGCCGTGGCCTTGTCGTTGTCGAGCTTGCTGATCTCCTCGAACAGCGACTCGGGGTCCTCGTAGCGGGTCCACAGGCCCTCGAGGTTGAGCACGCCCACGCCGCCGAGGCGGCCGATCTCGATGGCCGTGGCCGGGCTGACCACGCCGTCCATGGCCGCCGCCATCAACGGCAGGTCGAAGTTGAAGGCGTCGATCTCCCAGGAGATGTCGACGTCCTCGGGGTCTCTCGTCCTCCGACTGGGGACGATGGCGATGTCGTCGAACCCGTACGCTCGTCGCCCCGACTTGCCGATGCCGATCTCGACTTCAGCCACTCGCTTGCTTCCTCCGTGCCGCCCGAAAAGACAAGTCTACTGCCGGGCGACAGGCCTTCGGATGAACCCGGTCACGCGGGCCTGGGGACGGGTCAACCGCCCTCGGGGAAGACGAAGAAGGCGATCTGCGTGCCGTACGCCACCAGCCGGCCGTCGGGGTCCCACAGCTCGATGTCGAGCGAGGCGTAGCCGTCGCCCGCCCGGCGGCACCGATTGCGTGCCAGCACCCACTCGGAGCGGGCCTCGCCGAGCACGTGCACGGTGAGGTCGGCGCTGGGCGGGAGCCATACCGGGTGGTCGGAGCCGATCTTCTCGGCCACTGCACCCGGCATGGTGTCGCACAGGGTCACCAGCGCCAAGGGGTCGAGCACGCCGCCGTCCAGGAACGGCGGCTCGTCGAAGCGGTACCAATAGACGCGCTCGCTGGTCGGAGAGGGCGGGAAGGCGCCCCACCGGGAGTGCCCCCTCACCATCCGGTTGTCGACGTGGTCCCAGAAGTTGAAGTGGAACGGCCCCTCGCCCACCTCCGCGGCCACCTCGCGGAACGACGGGCACTCCTCGGGCGGGCGGGCCTCGGGCATGGCGAGGTCGGTGAACTCGAACCCGCGCCGGTCGGCGCCGAACACCGCCATGGCTGTCAGCCCTGCGTCGGCGCCGACGTTGCGCATGGTGGCCGACACCTGCGAGATCGAGCGCCCGCGCCGGAGCAAGGTGACGTCGACTTCCACCGGCCCGGCCTGCACGGCGCCTGCGAACACGGTGGTGATCGTGCGGAGCCGTTGCTCGGGATCGTCGAGCTCGCGGGCCATGGCCCGGGCCGCCACCGCGGTGACCAAGCCGCCGTGGGGGACGATCGGGCAGTTCCAGATGTCGCTGACGTCGGTGCGATAGCGGCCGCCGTCGTGGTCGAGGTCGAGCTGGCGGGCGAAGCGCGAGTCCCCCATGGACGTGAGCTTGTCGGCGCTTCGCTGCACGCGCAATGCGATTTCCGTCACAGCGCGTCAGCATGGTGGCCATGGTCGACGTGCATCCGCTGACCCCCGAACGCTGGGACGACTTCGCCGGGCTCTTCGGCCCCAACGGTGCAACCTCCGGGTGTTGGTGCATGTGGTGGCGGGTCACGGCCAAGGACTTCGAGGCAGGCACCGACGTGAACCGCGAGCGCATGCACTCGCTGGTGGAGGGCGGCGACCACGCACCCGGGCTGTTGGCCTACGACGGGGACCGGGCGGTCGGGTGGTGCTCCGTGTCGCCTCGTCGCGAGTTCGGGCGCATCGAACGGTCGGCCGACCTGGCCCTGTTCGGTGACGACGACGATGGCGCCGGCGGGTTGTGGTCGGTTCCGTGCTTCTACATCGGCCGCCGCGAGCGGGGACGCGGAATCGCCCGCGCCCTGCTCGACGCGGCCGTCGCCTACGCCGCCGACCACGGGGCCACGGTGGTCGAGGGCTACGCCGTGGACCCCAGCCGGCGGAAGTTCACGAACAGCGAGCTGTACACCGGCACCGTCTCGCTGTTCGAGGGGGCGGGGTTCGAGCGAGCCGGCGCCCGCAAGCCCACGAGCCGGGTGGTCATGCGGCGACGGCTCGACGGGCGCTAGTCGCAGCGGGTGGCGCCGGGCAGCCCGGTGAGCGGCTGCCCGCTTCGAAGCTGCGTGGCGAGAGCGGTCACCAACCGGCCGCTGCGACGCCAGCCGACGACTTCCCAGCCGGCGCGGTCGTAGGCGTCGAGGCGCTCGACATCGACGATCCACGGCCGTCGCAGCAGGAGCCGTACCAGCACGCCGACGGCGACAAGCGGGACGAGGATCGTCAACTCGACGAGTGCGATCACCACCGGCACCATGAGCAACCCGAAGGCGAGGGCGGCGACGACCACGCCGACGATCACGAAGATCCCGTCGAAAGGGACGGCGATGTCGAGGGGAAGCTCGATGTCGTCGAGCGGCGACCGCGGCTTGCGCAGGCGGAAGCGCCACGGCACCCACCGCCGCCCCACCCGCCATCGCCCCCCGTCGGGCGTCGTCACGACCGTCGCCATGTCGGCCGGAGGCTACCGTCGCCCCTCGTGCGCGGACTCGGCACGGCCGTCAACATCGTCGCCATCGTGGGCGGCACGCTCGTCGGCCTCGCCGTCGGCGGCCGGGTACCCGATCGCATGCGCACGACCGTCATGCAGGCGTTGGGCTTGAGCATCGTCGCCCTCGGCATCCACGACTCGCTCAGCTCGCACAACCTCGTCTTCCCTATCGTCTCGCTGGTGGCGGGCGCGGTGATCGGCGAGGTGCTGTCGCTGGAGGAGCGGTTGGAGTGGGTGGGGGAACGGCTGCGCCGCCGACTTACGCGAGCGGAGGCCGAGGGCCACGACTCGACGTTCGTCGAAGGCTTCGTGTCGGCCAGCCTGGTGTTCTGCGTCGGCCCGCTGGCGATCCTCGGGTCGATCTCCGACGGGCTGGGCCGCGGTTCGGAGCAGTTGATCGTGAAGAGTGCCTTGGACGGATTCGTTTCCGTGGTCTTCGCCACGACGCTCGGCATCGGCGTCGCCTTCAGCGCCCTCAGCGTGGGCGTGCTTCAGGGAGCGGTCACCGCGCTGGCGGGCATCGTCGACACCCTGCTCACCGAGCGCATGGTGGCGGAGATGACGGCCACCGGAGGGATCATCATCGTGGGGATCGGCGTGCGGCTTCTCGAGGTGCGGCGGGTACGGGTGGCGTCGTTCCTCCCCGCGCTCGTCATCGCCCCTGTGGCGGTGGCGTTGTTCGCCCGCTGAGCGCCACCAGCTCCAACAGCTCGTACAGGATGCGGGCCGTCGCCCCCCACACGATGTCGTGGGGGAGGTGGAAGAAGTGCATCGGGCGATCGGGCAGTGACGGGAGGTCCCACCGCTCCTCGCGGTAGACGGGGTCGTCGACCAACTCCACCAAGGCGACGTCGAAGGCATGCTCGACCTCGGCCGGATTGGGGCGCAGCACCGGGCGCCCGCGCAGGACGCCGACGAAGGGCGTGATCGCCGAGCGCTTGGAGATGGTGGCGAGCGGTGCAAGCTGGCCCAGGATCTCGACGTCGGCGGGGTCGAGGCCGATCTCCTCGCTCGCCTCCCGCAAGGCGGCGGCCAGCGGCGCCTCGCCTTCCTCCATGCGGCCGCCCGGGAACGACACCTCATGGGTGTGCGACCGCAGGGCGGGCGAGCGGCGGGTGAGGATGACGCGGGCTTCGCCGTCCTCCTCGAAGAGGGGGACGAGGACGGCGGCCGGCGGGACGGCGAACGGCAGCTCGGGATGGGGCTGCGAAGGGCCGACGGTCCGCATGGCGGCGCGCACGCGGCGCAGGTCGAACGCACAGCGATCGTGCCGGGGGATCACCGACCACGCAGGCGGGCCGCCCGGGCGGGTGCCCGGTGGACGGGGGATGCGCTGCGGAGG